>JBAWAM010001024.1:0-3503 GCA_049589315.1 Myxococcaceae bacterium | reverse complement strand
GAAGATAGGCGGCTCGGCGGGGAGGGGGAGGGCGCGACGCGAGTGGAACAGCGGATACGGCCTGTACCGCGCGGCTTGTGGACGTGCCCGGCCCCGACCTATGGACCGGTCATGACCCAGACAGTCGGTCCCGGCGCGTCGCCCACGGTCGGTGAGGCCAGTCCCATCCAGGCCGATCCCCTTGCACCCGACGCGCGGACGAAGCTGCCGCTGCGGACGCGTGAGCGATACAAGTTCATCGAGGAGCACGCACGCGGAGGACTGGGCCGCATCTGGCGCGTGCGGGATCGCGACCTGGGTAGGCAGCTTGCGCTCAAGGAGTTGCTCGCGCCCAGCCCGGTGATGCAGGCGCGGTTCACGCGCGAGGCCCTGACGACGGCCCGGCTGGAGCACCCGTCCATCGTGCCGGTCCACGATGCAGGGCAGACCGAGTCCGGCGAGCTCTTCTACACGATGAAGCTCGTGGGGGGCCGCACCCTGGGCGACGTCGTGGCCCAAGCCGGCACCTTCCAGGAGCGGCTGGCGCTGCTGCCGCGCGTGCTGGCGATGGCCGAAGCGGTGGCCTACGCGCACGACCAGGGCGTGCTGCACCGCGACCTCAAGCCGGGCAACGTGCTGGTCGGCGAGTTCGGTGAGACCGCCGTCATCGACTGGGGCCTGGCCAGGGACCTTCGCGACACACAGGCCGAGGACGTCGACGTCGTCGCGCGGTACGCCTCGCCCGTCAGAGAGGGGCTGACCGAGCTGGGCGTGGTGATGGGCACGCCCGCGTACATGCCCCCCGAGCAAGCCGCTGGCCTGCAGGTCGACGAGCGCGCCGACGTCTACTCCCTGGGCGCGTGTCTCTACTTCGTCCTCGGGGGTGAGCCGCCATTCCGCGGGGCCACCAATCTGGAGGTGCTCGACGCGCTGAGGGCCGGGCCGCCCCGGCCGTTGCGGGAAATGGAGCCCTCCGTCCCCAGGGACCTCGCCGCCATCGTCGAGCGCGCCATGCAGCGCGACCGCGAGGCCCGCTACGCGAACGCGAAGGCGCTCGCGGAGGAGATCAACCGCTACCTCACCGGCCGGCAGGTGGAGAGCTACCGATACCTGTTCTGGGAGCGGGCGCTGCGGTGGCTGCAACGGCACCGCTCGGTCGCGGTGGCCGCGTTCATCGCGTTGCTGGTGCTGGGCGCGGGCGCGGTGGTCGCGGGCTTCCGCGAGAACGTCCTGCGCGTCGAAGCAGAGCACGAGCGCGGCCGGGCACAGCGGAGCACCCTCAAACTGCTCGAACGACAGGGGCGCTCGGAGCTGGCGTCGGGTCATCCCCGGCGCGCTGCCGTCTTTCTCGCCGAGGCACTCCGGCAGGCGCCGGACGACCTCGCCCTGCGCTACCTGCTCTCGCAGGCCATTCGCCCCGTGGCCGCCCGCCGCCACGAACTGGTGGGGCACACCAGGGACGTCGTCTCCGTGGCGTACAGCCCGGATGGCACGAGGGTCGCCTCGGGGGGCGACGATGGCTCGGTGCGGCTGTGGGACGCGACCTCTGGCAAGGCGGTGCGGATACTGGGCACACACGCCCGGGGCATCGACGCCGTGACGTTCAGCCCCGATGGCCGGTTCGTGGCCTCGGCAGGGCTCGACGGCAAGGTGCTGGTCCTCGCGGTCGACGGCAGCGAGACCCGGACGTTCGAGGACAAGTCGGCCTACCGGGTGAGGTTCACGCCCGACGGAACCCGGCTGGTCACGGGCGCGCAGAGCGGCGAGGTGAGCATCCGGGACGTTCAGACCGGCGCGCTGCTCCGGACGCTCTCCGGCCACACCGACCGCGCGCACCAGCTCACCTTCACCGCGCGCGGTGAGCTCGTCGTAGGCTCGTGGGACAGGAGCGTCTCCGTCTGGAATCTGCAGACCTACGAGCGGGTGGCGTTGATGGCCGACCACGACTCCGAGGTGCGCTCGGTGGCGGTCAGCCACGACGGCAAGTGGCTCGCCATCGCCGAGGCCGACGCGAAGGTCCACGTTCGCGACACGACGCGCTGGGCACGCAGCCACACCCTCCGGATGCCGGAGGGGGCGCGCTTCACCGACGTGTCGTTCTCCATGGATGACCAGGTGCTGCTGGCCATCACCAGCGACGGCGTCGTCCGGGCGTGGCACACCAGCAGCGGACACCCGCTGGCGGTCGTGGATGTCATCCCCGAAGGGAAGCTCTTCTCCAGCGCGCTCACACCCGACGGGCAGGAGCTGGTGACCGGAGGCCTGTCCGGCTCGGTGGCCATCTGGTCCCTGCGGGATGCCTTCGACTTCCGCGTGCTCCCTTTCGGCCCCGTTCACCGCGACAACAGCGTGCAGACGTCCGTGGTGAGCAGGGACGGGAAGTTCGCGGTGACGCAGACCAGCGACGGACAGGGGGTGCTCTGGGACCTGCCGCGCGGCGAGCGCATCAAGACACTGGAGCTGGGCCCGAACCCCTTCAGCATCGCCTTCAACGAGGCGACCCACAGCTTGCTCACCTCCAATCATGGCCGCACGTTCAAGTCTGCGAAGAACTGGAGCCTGGAGAAGGGCGCACTGCTCTGGGAAGCGCCCCATCCGAGGATGGTGCACAACGTGGCGGTGAGCACGGACGGAGCAAGCTACGCCACTGCCGGCTACGACGGCGCCGTGCGGCTGCTCGACGCGCGAACCGGGGAGGTGCGGCTCACCGTCCCGCTGGGCACCGAGCGGCTCTCCGCGGTGACGTTCTCTCCTGACGGGACCGAGCTCGCCGCGACCGACGGCGCAGGCTTCGTGTTCCTCGTCGACGCGCGCACGGGCAAGACGACGCGCAGCTTCCACGCGCACCCCACGTGGATCCAGGACATCGAGTACAGCCGCGATGGGCGTCGACTGGTGACGGCGGGACGCCAGGACCACCAGGTCCGGGTGTGGGAGCACGCCACGCTGAGGCAGCTGCTCAACCTGAACACGCACACGGACAACGTGATGCGGGCCTCGTTCAGCGCGGACGGGCGGCTCATCGCCACGGTCGGCGTGGACCACCACGCGCACCTCTTCGAGGCCAGCTCGGGACACCTGCTCCGTTCGTGGCGCGGCCCCGCGTACACCGCGGAGTTCACGCCGGACGGCCGCGAGCTGCTCACCACCGGGTACAACGGCTACGCGGTGCTCTGGAACATCCAGCCGGACGCGCGGCCGGCGGACCAGCTCATCGGCCTGGTCGACTCGGAGTCACCGTGGAGGCTGGTGGACGGCGAGCTGCAGCTGCGCAAGCCGGCGCAGTGACCGACCGAAGAGGGTCACGGGCGGCGCTCAGCGACCGTGCTTGCCCAGGTGGAGCTGCTTGTAGCGGGTGACGAAGGTCCGCAGCGGCATCTGGATGGCCGCGGCCGCGCGGGTGCGGTTCCAGTCCGTCGACTCGAGCGCCTCCAGCATCCGCCTGTGCTCCAACTCCCGGACCTCGTCGCTGATGGGCCGGAAGTCGCGTCCCGCCCGCGCCGTCGAGGGAGGGAGCTGCGCGG
>JBAWAM010001023.1:0-1538 GCA_049589315.1 Myxococcaceae bacterium | reverse complement strand
ATACAAAGGGTAAGATTTGATTGGGGACCTGGCACGCGCGGCAGGACCGCGCGTGCCGACCGCAAGTTACTGCCTCTTTGAATCACCTTCACCGGCGGGACCGCCACCGACGTTGCCGTCGCCACGTACGCTTGCACCTTCGCCGGATGAACCGCCTTGCACTTTGGGGGCGGTGCGATTGTAGTTCCTACAATAACGAGGATGGTCGCGACTGCGATCCTGATTCCCGTAAGGTGCCACGCATGAGTTTCCTCCTGCGGCGGTCCAAAACTTGTTCCAATGAAGCTCTTTGTTGGCGCTGGGAAGAATGGAATCGCGCGGCAACTCACGCGGTCGTTATTTCGACACGGGCGCGATCTCCGCTTTTTGCACATTTAGAAAGGAAATCGCAGCCGCCGTGTCATACGACGCGATTTGCATTATCTGCTTCCTTTCGTGCGCGAACAGAACGCTGCCGACGGCGATACCAACTAAAAACACCACGGCGAACTCCAAACCGGCGATGCCGGCGTTCCGTGGGGGACTAGGGTTAACTCCCCACAGCTGCCTATCCAAAAGCTCCTGGTCGCGTTTGTCCATCTTCCAAATCTTCTGGAAATGGTCCCTGTAAACGCGCGGGAACTGGCCTATGTTCCGCGATGGCAGAGCCATATACGCAACAGAATTCCGTTGTTCAATTGTCGCGATTTATGAACGACCAATTGGTCGTGGTTTTACGATCCGTAGCCCGGGTTATCCACTCGCCGAAGCGGCGACGAATCTGATCGTCAAATAACTTTTCGACGCTGTCTTCGCGCGCGCTTTCGCCGTAGACCAGCGCATCAAATTGATCTTTTAGTAAGTTCCATTCATTGGTTTTCGGATCGCCGGGCATACAAGCCTCCGCATGGAGTTAATCAACGCGGGCAGAAGGCGGTTCCGAACTGTATCATCAAAAAGGTATGTGCCGTTCGCGTGTGTCCTTACTAAATACCGTGGACTTACAGGTCCCTAGCGACCGGGCATCAGTAACCCCAATGCGAGCATAACTGGGCATAGATCGCTTTGCGATCGCTCGAATTGCAACCTCGATCGCAACGAAAACAACGAGACAGGCAAGAGCGGCATTCAACAAATTTGAGCCAACCATTTGCGGACAGCAATTTGAGCGCCTCAACTTGCATCCGAGGTCAATAGCCTCAACCTTCAGGCCATCACGGTCGATCTTGAGACGGTTAATGATGTCCCTTTGCCTGCTCAGTTCGACCAGTTGGTTGGTGATTTTGTTTTTTATGCTGCTCGACGATTATCTCTTGGCGTCGCGCTGACATCGCGAAATTCCGCGCGCAGCAGGTCTTATCGGCGTCGATCTCCTCAATCGATTAGCGGCCGTTCCTGAGATTGCGCGCCGCGCTGGATTCGCCTCTCCGCTGTGCGCCAGCGGCCGTCGCCCCATTCGCGACTGTCGCCCCCTTGCGGCCCCGGACCGGTATTTCGTGAAATAATCGGCGTGTTACTGCGTGCCGCTCTTCGACGGCGCGGCCGGGGTGATCGGCTGC
>JBAWAM010001022.1:0-2970 GCA_049589315.1 Myxococcaceae bacterium | reverse complement strand
GCATGGGGGACCGCGCGGATGATGAACTGGTAGGTGTCGCTGTTCCGGTGCTGGTCGAAAAACGCGAGGGCCTCGGCGGGGAGCGCCGCGAGATCGGTGTGGAACTCGGTGAGCCGTGGATCGAGCTGAACGCGGTCCACGACCTTCGCGGCGTAGCCGGACTGCTCGAACAGCTCCAACGCGTCCGCCTCGCCGAAGAACTGAACGTGGGTGGAATCGAGCAGGCCTTCCCGGCTTCGCGGGAATCGGCCGGTCGCCAGGGCAGCGATGACCGAAAGGTGGGTGACGTTCGGTATCGACGCGAGAAGAACGCCACCGGGCTTGAGCGTGCGCGTCAGGCTCTCGAGCACGCCCTTCGGGTCGAGGAGATGCTCCAGCACGTCCGCGGCGATGATGACGTCGAAGTCACGAGGGAACGCCGGGTCCGCGAGCAGCTTCTGGATGTCGCCGCAGACTACAGCCTCGCAACGACTCCGGGCCTCTTCGGCCGCCTGCTCGTCGACCTCCACGCCGATGACGCGGCAGTCGCGCAGTCGCTGCAGCGCGCCGGAGAACGCCCCGCGGGCGCAGCCGACATCCAGTACACGGGCGCCCTGCGGCACCTGTGCGAGCAGCTTTCCCCAGGACGACTCAGGAGCCGGATCCAGGGCAGCTTCGTTCGAGTATCGGGGGGTACCACCAGACACGTTGCTCACCTCGGACAGCCGCGTTTAGTCGGTCACTGGTGACGAAGGCAACCACGAGGATCCGAGGTACTGACCAGCACGTTGCGGGGCGCCGATCAACCGTTGATGCGGTTCGAGCAGGGTCCCATGCGGCCGTCAGGTCCTCCGGTGAGCAAGTCTCGACGCGCCTTGACCCACCACGACGCGGTCCGATAATCACGGCCCCTCCATCCTTAGAGAGTCTGGTCAGCATCGATGAACGTTCTGGTGACGGGCGGCTGCGGCTTTATCGGCTCCAATCTGGTCAAGTATCTGCGTCGCGTTCGCCCCGAGTGGACCGTCGTCAACCTGGACAAGCTGACCTACGCGGGGAACCTGGAGAACCTCTCGGATCTCGAGGGCGACCCGAAGCACGTCTTCGTCAAGGGGGACGTCGCCAATCGGGAGCTGATGGAGCATGTGCTCTCCCAGCACCGGATCGATGCGGTGATGCACCTGGCCGCCGAGAGCCACGTGGACCGCTCCATCCTCGGGCCGGAGATCTTCGTCCAGACCAACGTGCTGGGGAGCCAGGTGCTGCTCGATGCGGCGCACCGCCAGGGCGTCAAGCGCTTCCTGATGGTCTCCACCGACGAGGTCTACGGCTCGCTCGGACCCACCGGGTACTTCACCGAGACCTCGCCGCTGCAGCCGTCGAGCCCCTACTCTGCCTCCAAGACCAGCGCGGATCTGGTGTCGCTCGCGTACCACCACACCTTCGGGCTGGACGTGGTGGTGACCCGCTGCTCGAACAACTACGGGCCGTACCAGTTCCCGGAGAAGCTGATCCCGCTGATGGTGGTCAACGCGCTGCACGATCGCCCTCTGCCGGTCTACGGGGACGGCGGAAACGTGCGCGACTGGTTGCACGTCGAGGACCACTGCGCGGGCCTGCTGCTCGCGCTGGAGAAGGGTCGCGCCGGCGAGGTGTACAACATCGGCGGAGGCGCGGAGCGGAAGAACCTGGAGATCGTCCGAGGCATCCTGGGCCTGCTCGGGAAGCCCGAGTCGCTGATCAAGTTCGTGCAGGATCGCCCCGGTCACGACCGCCGCTACGCCATTGATCCGACGAAGATCAAGAACGAGCTGGGCTGGACTCCGAGCCACACCTTCGAGCACGGGCTGGAGGAGACGGTCCGCTGGTTCGTATCGAATCGCGCGTGGTGGGAGCGGGTCATCAGCGGCGCATACCGCGACTACTACCAGAGCCAGTACCGCAACCGACTCGAGACGTTGGCGGCCTGACCCGATGCGAATCCTGGTCACTGGCGCAAACGGTCTGGTCGGCAGCCGCCTGTGCCGACGGCTCGCCTCCGCCGGGCATCACGTGGTGGGCCTCGGCCGGGGCGACCGACGGGTGAACGGTGCCTTCGAGTACGTCACCTGCGAGCTCACGTCCGCCCAGGAGGTCGAGCGCGGCTTCGAGATCGCGCGCCCGGAGGCGGTCATCCACACCGCCTCGATGACCGAGGTCGACGCGTGCGAGCGAGAGCCGGAGCTGGCGTACCGACTCAACGTGGAGGCGACGAGCCATGTGGCGCTGGCGTCGAGGAAGACCCGGGCACATTTGGTCCACGTGTCCACGGACTACGTCTTCGACGGCGACCACGGGCCGTACTCCGAGGAGGACCTCCCGAACCCGCGCGGCGTGTACGCGCTGACCAAGCACCTGGGTGAGCAGACGGTGCGCGCGCTCGCGCCTTCCTGGGCGGTGGCCCGCACCGCGGTGGTCTACGGGTGGCCGCAGGCGGCGCGCCCCAACTTCGGGGCGTGGCTCGTCTCGGCGCTGGGCAAGGGTCAGCAGGTGCGCCTGTTCGAGGATCAGTTCGTCGCCCCCAGCCTGGCCGACAACGTGGCCGCGATGCTGGCCGAGCTCGCCGAGCGCAAGCTGACCGGCCTCTGGAACACCTGCGGCGCGGAGGTTGTAGACCGTGTGACCTTCGGGCGCGCGCTGTGCGAGAGGTTCGGCTTCGATCCGGCGCTGATCACCCCGGTGAAGATGCGCGAGCTGAACCTCGCCAGCCCCAGGCCGCTCAACAGCGGGCTGCGCAGCGACAAGGCGGCATCGGCGTTCAGCGGCGACGCGCGCCCGCTCGGGCTCTCCGAATCGCTCGCCCGGTTCCATGCTGCGTTCGCGGAGGAGCAGGACTCATGAAGGGAATCGTCCTGGCGGGTGGCTCGGGGACGCGGCTGTATCCGCTGACCCGGGTGGTGAGCAAACAGCTCCTCCCGGTCTACGACAAGCCGATGATCTACTACCCGATCT
>JBAWAM010001021.1:0-1971 GCA_049589315.1 Myxococcaceae bacterium | reverse complement strand
GGCTGCACCCGCGCCGTGCTCGCACGCGGACTGTGCGGGTCGCACTATCACCGCGCCCGCCGCGCCCGGCTCTGACAGGGACCGCTCGCCTGCCGTGCGGCCACGCGGCCTGAACATGGCCGCCCACAATGTCGGCCCGGCGCGCACTCTTCTATGATGCCGGCTCCATGCTCGGCGGATTCGAGGTCCTCAGAAAGCTGTCGGACGGCGCATCCGCCGAGATGTTCCTCGCGCGTCACGAGCAGGCGAAGGGGCACGTCATCGTCGAGGTGATCCGCCCGGAGCTCTTCCGGGACCCGGAGCTCACCCTTCGGTTCCTCGACGCGGCGAAGGCGCGCAAGGAGCTGCTCCATCCGAACGTCGCCCGGCTCGTCGCCGAAGGCACCGCCGATGACGGCCGGCCGTATCTGGTCACCGAGACGGTGGGGGGGAGCTTCAAGGAGCTGCTGCAAACGCGCGGTCCGCTCGACGTCGAGAACGCCATCAAGATGGCGATTCCGCTCTGCGACGCGCTCCAGTACCTGCACCAGCGCGGGCTCGTGCACGGGAACATCAACTCATCCACCGTGTACGTCGGCCTCGAGGGTTCGACGAGTCGGCCGAAGTTGATCGACTATGGGCTCGCGCTCCTCCGCCCGGGCCGGACGCTGCCAAGGCCACCGGGGCGCGTGCTGGTTCCGCCTGAGTACCTGTCGCCCGAGCGGGTGCGTGGACAGCGCGCCACCACCGCGAGTGACATCTACGCAATGGGCGTGCTCCTGTACGAGGCGCTTACCGGGGCGCCGCCGTTCACTGCCGACGATTCGCTGGTCGTGCGGCGCCTCCATCTGGAGGCCCCGCCGCCACCCCTTCCTGAGACCTGCAACGTCCTCGCGGACGTGATGAAGCATTGTCTCGCGAAGGCGCCGGCGGATCGGTACCCCAACGTGTTCGCCTTGCGCGACGCCCTGGCGGCTCGCCTCGAGGGCACGCTGCCGCTGCCGCCCCAGACGGTGAGCCTGGGCGCTCCGGACTCGGACGTCCCTCCTGGAACGGGCGATCAGGTCGGTCGGTACACGCTGCTCGAGCCGGTGGGCGAGGGCGCGATGGGGAGGGTCTTCCTCGCGCGCCACACGCGGCTCGGGCGCACCGTCGCACTGAAGCTGCTCAAGCCCGAGCACTCGCAGAACCGCGATCAGGTGGAGCGCTTCGTCCGCGAGGCGCGGGCGGTGAACCGGATCCGCAACGAGCACATCGTCGAGATCTTCGACCTGGTCGACGAGCCGGTCGGACAGCACGGGCGTCGCGTGTATTGCGTGATGGAGCTGCTGAAGGGACGCACGCTGGGCGAGCTGATGCTCCGCGGTCCGGTTCCGCTGGTCCGTGGGCTGGACATCATGCGCCAGGTGGCGTCGGCGCTGGACGCCGCGCACCGCGCCGGCGTCGTGCACCGGGACATCAAGCCAGACAACATCTTCATCAGTGAGAAGGCCGGCGCAGACTTCGTGAAGGTGGTGGACTTCGGCGTGGCGAAGCTCCGCGGGGCCGCTGACCCGGCCAGCGCCCCGGCTGCCGCGAAGGAGCGCGTTGAGGGCGGCCCCGGGGAGACCGCCGCCGGCGTCCTCGTCGGAACGCCCGCGTACATGTCGCCCGAGCAGATCGTCGGGCGCGACGTGGATCCGCGCCTGGACATCTACGCGTGCGGGGTCGTGCTGTACCGGCTCCTGTGCGGCTCGCTCCCGTTCGAGGCGCCGGATTTCGAGGTCCTCCTCCAACGCATCCTCGACGAGGCGCCGAAGCCGCTGCCCTCGAAGACGCGCTCGGAAGAGCCGATTCCGCCCGAGCTCGCCGCGCTGGTGGACGCCTGTCTAGCCAAGAGTCCCGACGCGCGCCCCGCGAGCATGTCCGAGCTCCGCGCAGCGCTGGATCGGATCGTGGAGAAGCTCCGTCCGCGTCGTCGCTCGCGCAGCTGGAGCTGGAGACGCGCAGGGC
>JBAWAM010001020.1:0-1639 GCA_049589315.1 Myxococcaceae bacterium | reverse complement strand
CGATCGCACCGCGTTCAACGAGGCGAACTCATGAAGCAGCACGCCGCCGTTCAGCGCCCAGCGCACCCGGCTCCCGGCGGAACCGTCGGCAACGAGCCTCAGCGCGCCGCGCCATCCTTCGTCTCCCGCGTGGTACGGCGCCCCGCCCGTCGGAATCCAGACGTCACCGCCCGCGTGCAGCGTCAGCTCTCCGGGCGCATCGCCACCCCACAGTCGGAACATCGCCCCCAGCCGGGGGTCTCCTACCCGCATGCCCGCGTTGGGCGAGATGCCGAAGCCGGGGGTGCCCCGCTCGAGCATCATCAGCGGGACGCTCAGGGAGAGCTGCGCCCGATCGAACACGGCGCCGGTCACCCCCAGGTGCATCGCGAGCTGATCGCTGATCACCGTGCGCTCGTACCGGAACTCATCGTCGCGCAGGTACTGGCCGCCCAGGAGCGGGTCCTTCCCGTAGTTCAGGGTGAGGCCCATGGCGATCCCTCGCTGCGCATACCAGGGGCGGGACACCGCGAAGAACCCGTCGCCGGCGGCAGCGGGCTCGTGTTGCTGCAGCTGGAACCCCTGCCCCAACGCCGTGGACGCGGCGAGACACGCGACCGCGGCCAGGACCCGGGGAAACGGAGGGATGGAAAGGTGCGACTTCATTCGGGTGCCTTTGATGCGTCTGTAGATTGACAACAGCAGTGAACCAAGACTCTATGCTGGTGAAATTTTTTGGGCATCAACGAAACGAGTGGAGGAGCCGAACCTATGAGGGGATTTCGAGGTCGTGTCCTGCCGGCGCTCTGCGCGTGCATCGCGCTCGCGGGGGCAGGGTGCACCAGCGGCGTCACGCACGACGACACCACGGCGGCGTTGCTCGACGGGTGTGGCAAGTCGGTGAAGGGCTCGAAGTACGAGCTGTGCGGCCACTGGTCCAGCACCGGGTTCGCGGTGGTGGGCGGTCCTGGCGTGTCGGCGATCGGATCACTCGATTCGGCGCCGCGGCCGAAGGGCGGAACCTACGAAGTGAAGGGAGGGACCTTCCATGGTGCGCGTTGATCGGTTCGGTGCGGCAATGGCCGCAGTCCTCCTGGTGGCGGCGCCGGCGTTGGCCGCGGTCACGCCGAGCGTGGTGTACCAGGGCATGCTCCTGCGCGAAGGCGAGAAGGTGGCGGATGGCACCTGGGCCATGCGCTTCGAGCTCTACACCGCGGAGCAGGGTGGGGAGCGGGTGTCGGGCATCGAGCTCGACGCGGTGAACGTGCTGGATGGGTCGTTCTCGGCGGACGTCGGCCCGCTCTTCAAAGACGCGTCCGGTGAGCTGTTCTTCGGGGTGAGCGTGAAAGGCCCCGAGGACGCGGACTTCGACGCGCTTCCCCGGGTGCAGGTGTCCTCGGTCCCGTTCGCCCGGACGGCGGCGTTCGCCGAGGAGGCGGGCGCGGTCGACTGGAGCAACGTGCGCAACGCACCGGTGCCGCTCCAGGGGGAACAGGGCCCGCAGGGTCAGGTCGGTCCGATCGGGCCACAGGGTCCCGCGGGCGTTTCGGTCACCGCGACCGAAGAGCCGCCAGGTGCCAACTGCGCTGCGGGTGGCCTGCGGATCGACGCTGCTTCCGGTACCCACTACGCCTGCAATGGCATCGTGGGGCCGCAGGGC
>JBAWAM010001019.1:0-5550 GCA_049589315.1 Myxococcaceae bacterium | reverse complement strand
ACAGCGGGCAGCGCCGGTGCTGCCGCAGCAGGCGCCGCGACCACAGGGGGCGCAGAGGCTGGAGCCGGGGATGCCGGAGCGACCCTGGGTGCCTGCGGGGCCGGCTCCGGTAGACACTCTCCCGTCGCGCATCCACCCGGCGAGCCATCGACCTCGAAGACGCGCGCGGGGGGGCGCTCGTCCGGGTCCGGGTCCGGGTCCGGGTCCGGGTCGAACGAGACCCTCTCGAAGGAGGGGGGCGGCTCAGCTGCGAAAGGGTGCGGGAGTGGAGCGACCTCCGGACGCTCCGGCGCTGGCATTCGCTGCCGGCTGCGGTGCAGGGGTTCCCGCCGCGAGCTTCTCCACGCGCGCGAGCAGGTCTGGAATCGAGGCCGCGGGCGCGAGCTGGATCGCCTTGAGGAGGGCCATCTCCAGCGCGAGCCGGGGCTGCGCCGCACCGGCGACCTCCCGGACCGACCCGTGGACGACGTCGAACAGCCGTGAGAGCTGCGCCGCGTCGGCTTCCTTCGAGAGTGCGAGCACCGCCTTCTGCTCGGATTCGGCCAGCTCCCCGGGTGCTTCGCCCAGCGTCCGCGCGACCACGAGGTGTCGGAGCTGGAGCGCGAGCTCTTCGGCGAGGCGCTTGAGATCGATGCCCTTGTTGAAGACGTCCTCGACCGCCGTGAGCATCGTCCGCGCGTCCCGGCGCACGAGGGCTTCGGCCAGCGCGTGGACGGCGGTGCGGTCGATGGCGCCCAGCGCTTCGGACACCGCGGCGTCGTCCGGTTCGGAGCCGCAGGCCGACAAGACCTGGTCGAGCAGCGAGAGCGCGTCGCGCATGCCGCCGTCGGACTGCCGGACGATCAGCGCGAGCGAGCGGTCGGAGAGTCGCAGCCCTTCGGCGTCGCAGATCTCCACGAGCCGGCGGGTCATGTCCGCCACCGGGACGCGGCGGAAGTTGTGGCGCTGGCAGCGGGAGAGGATGGTGTCCGGGAGCTTGTGCGGTTCGGTCGTGGCGAAGATGAACTTCACGTGACCGGGAGGCTCCTCCAGCGTCTTCAGCAGCGCGTTGAACGCCGCGGTCGACAGCATGTGGACCTCGTCGATGATGTAGATCTTGTGCCGGTCGCGCTGGGGGAGATAGCGCGCCGCTTCGCGGATTTCGCGCACGTTCTCCACGCCGTTGTTGGACGCGCCGTCGATCTCCGCCACGTCCACCGAGGTGCCCTGGGTGATCTCGACGCAGGCGCGACAGGTCCCGCACGGCTGTGCGGTCGGGCCCTGTTCGCAGTTGAGCGCCTTGGCGAGCAACCTCGCCGCGGTGGTCTTGCCGACGCCGCGCGGTCCACAGAACAGGTAGGCATGCGCGACGCGGTCGCCCTTGATGGCGTTGGCGATCGTCCGGACGACGTGCTCCTGCCCCGTCATGTCCTGGAAGGTCTGGGGGCGCCACTTCCGGGCGAGGACCAGGTAGCTCATGGACATCGCTTATACCCGATGAGGGTGAGGGCGTATCGGCCCCGTTTGCCCGACGCCTGCCCGGTGGGCGGGGAAGTGCCCGGACCGCGTCTGGAGCTTGTGTGCCGGGCTGCTCCGTCGGACCATCTGGCCCCCGATGTCGACCCCCACCGCCACCTTCGCGCCCGAGGCGCTCGCCCCGACCTCTGCGGCCTCTGCCATTCCGCTCCGGGCCTGGGTCGTCCTGGGGCCGCTCACGCTGGCGCCGATCCTGCTCGCCGCCCTCCAGCTCGGGCGCTGGCACCCCGACGAGGTCTACCAGTTTCTCGAGCCAGCCTGGTTCCGGGTCCATGGGTACGGCGTCCGCGCCTGGGAGTGGAAGGTCGGGCTGCGCAATTGGAGCGTACCGCTGGTGTTCTCGTGGATGCTGCAGCTCGCACAGGCCCTGGGAATCACCCACCCGCAGGCCTATCGCGCCCTGATTGCGCTGCCACAGCTCGTGCTTCACGGGGCCATGATGGTCGCCGTCTGGCGCTACTCGGAGCGGCGGCTGGGGCGGGCGGGCCTGTTCCCGGTGGCCTTCGCCACGCTGCTCGTCGGCTTGTACGCGCCGACGATCCTCTTTGCCGGCCGCACGATGGGGGAGAGCCTGTCCGCGGCGTTCCTGGTGCTCGCGTTCGAGCGACTCGACCGCCTGTCGGAGTCGCGGGCCGACGGTCTCGCTGCGGGGCTCTGGCTGGGGCTGTCGGTCGTGGCGCGCTACGGCTCGGCGGTGTTCGTCATCGCGGCGCTGGTATGGCTCGCGTGGGCCCGGAGAGGGCGACTGCTCGCCTTCACCTGCGCGTCGGGCGCCGCCGTCGCGGCGGGCCTGGCCGCGCTGGACTGGGCCACCTGGGGCAAGCCCTTCCATTCGCTGCTCGCGTATCTCGAGTTCAACGTCTCCTCGGGGCGTGCGGCGCAGCAGTTCGGGGCGTCGCCGGCCTGGTACTACCTGCCGCTGCTCGGGGCGTGGGTGGCGGTCTGGATCTGGCCGGGGCTCGTCGCGGCGATCGTCCGGGAGCGTCGGCTGCCGCTGCCGGTCTTCTCCGCGCTCTGCTACGTCGTGTCGATCTCCGCGACCGCCCACAAGGAGGAGCGCTTCCTCTACCCGGCGTGGATCCTCCTGGCCCTGGTGGCGGCGCCCGCGACGGTGGAGCTCCTGGCGAGGCTGCGCTTCGCGTGGATGAAGGCAGCGGGGGGCGCGCTGGCGGTAGCGCTCGGGCTGGTGATGTTCGGGTGGGCGCCGGACTTCCGGGGTGACCAGTTCCGCGCGCTGGTCCAGGCAACGCGCGATCCGGAGGCCAGTGGCCTGCTCATCGTGAACGAGGGCCTCTGGGGATCGGGCGGGCACTTCTACATCGGGCGAGACATCCCCTGGTACAACTGCGACACGCCCCAGCACGCGCTGCAGATCCTCCGCGCGGATCGTCGGGTGAACCGGGTGATCACGTTCGAGGACCGGGCCCTCGCCGAGCTCGAGCAGTACGGATTCCAGGTGGTGGACCGGATCGGCCGTGAGGCGATCCTCGAGAGGCGCTGAATCGCAGCGCCGCAGCGGAGGTGGAGACATGACCTACTACTGGGACTTCATCGGCCCGCGTTCGGAGGCGATCGCGCGCCACCACGCGGCGCACCTGGGCGAGTTCACGCAGAGGAACCAGCTCGAAGGTTGTGAGATCGGCGTCGACATCCAGTCCCCCATGCGCGCCACCGCCTGGATCAAGGCTTCCGAACCTGCCCAGGCGCCGATCGAGAAGGCGCTTCGACCGCCCAGGCGCACGCCCTGAAACAAGGGCCTGCTTCGGCGGCTCCTCTGAGTTGCTCCACACCCGATCCACTGCCAACCGTCCTGTAGGTGGCCGTCGACGTTCAATTCCGGGCGGGGCGGTCCGCTTGCTTGAAGGAGGGACCATGCGTCGGTTGAGAGCCAGAGCAGGGATGTTGGCGCTGGTGGTCGCCATGTCAGGGGCGGCCTGGGCGAAGGGCGAAGCGAAGGGCGAATCGAAGAAAGCCCAGAAGCAGGTCTCCGAGGTTCAGACGTTCAAGAACGAGTTCCAGACGGCCTGGAACGAAGGCGACTTCGCGGCGATAAAAAAAATGTACTCGGAGAACGCCGTCGCAGTGAGTCCCGAGGGAAACCGCTCGGTGGGACGCGATCAGATCGTCCTGAGCGAGCAGGAGGCGAAGACCCAGGGAGACTTCAAGGGCACCACGAGCAACTTCCAGGTCG
The DNA here is from genome assembly GCA_049589315.1 of Myxococcaceae bacterium. GTDB lineage: Bacteria > Myxococcota > Myxococcia > Myxococcales > Myxococcaceae > JBAWAM01. The sequence continues at coordinate 1,844 of JBAWAM010001019.1, read as the reverse complement.
AGAGCGTCCGGCCGCTGACCCAGGACCTCGCGCTGGTGTCGGTGAAACAGCAGGTGGCAGGGCTTGACGACCCCAGCATCCCGTCCGAATACGACATCGTCGCGGTCCTGGAGAAGCACGGGCGCGACTGGAAGATCGTCGACCAACGAGCCTTCCCCTCGCGGGACCTGGCCATTGGCGGCGCTGGGCAGGAGTGTCCACCGCCCGGAACGGGTGGCGCCGGTCAGGGGGGCGTCTAAGAGGATATCCAGATCGACGAGTTCGAGAGCCTTCCTGAAGGTCTGCACCAGCCGGAGTAGTCGACCGGATTCAGGGAAAAAAAGAGAAGGGGCTCTCCTGTCGAGGAGAGCCCCTTCATAACGGCCGGGACACACGCGGAGGTGCGCTACCGTTGCTTCCTTCCGGACCTGGCGGGGTTCACGTCCCCACGTTGTCCCGACCACAAAAACGACTACCTGGCGGAGAGGGTGAGATTCGAACTCACGGTACCCTTTCGAGTACACACGCTTTCCAGGCGTGCGCCTTCAACCGCTCGGCCACCTCTCCATGAACAACAGCGGAGAGCTAAGGATTCGAACCTTAGGTACCGTTACCGGTACACCTGATTTCGAGTCAGGCGCCTTCGACCGCTCGGCCAGCTCTCCAGAATAGCTATTCAATTGTCGTTCTGCGGTTCTCCCGCAGCTTCCGGAAGAACTCGGTGAGGAGCCTTCCGCATTCGTCCGCGAGCACCCCACCTGTGACCTGCATCCGGTGGTTGAGCCGCGGTTCTTCTACAAGGTTGTACAGCGAACCCACTGCTCCGGCCTTGGGATCGGTGGCGCCGAAGACCACCCGGTCAATCCGCCCGAGGACCAACGCCCCCGCGCACATGGTGCAAGGCTCCAGCGTCACGTACAGCGTCACGCCGGTGAGCCTCCAGGCATCGAGTGCCTGCGCCGCTTCTGCCAGCGCAAGCATTTCCGCATGTGCAAGAGGACTTCGTTCCGATTCGCGGAGGTTGAAACCGCGACCAATAATCCGGCCCGAGTGGACCGCCACTGCTCCCACCGGAACCTCGCCGAGCGCTTCAGCCTCGCGGGCCAGCGCCAGCGCTTCCCTCATGAAGAGGATGTCCGGGGAAACCATGGAGAAGAAGGCGAAGTTGGTGCTCCCTGGAGGATTCGAACCTCCGGCCTTCGGATTCGTAGTCCGACGCTCTATCCAGCTGAGCTAAGGGAGCTTGCCGTTCCTTCGCAACCGCTACTACCACAAACAGTGGCGGAGAGAGAGGGATTCGAACCCTCGGTACCCTTACGAGTACACAGGTTTAGCAAACCTGCGCCTTCAGCCTCTCGGCCATCTCTCCAATAACCTTCATCAATTTCAAAGAACAAAAATCAGCAACTGCGGAGGAGGTAGGATTCGAACCTACGGAGAGCTTTCACCCTCTGCGGTTTTCAAGACCGCCGCCTTCAGCCGCTCGGCCACTCCTCCAAACGGACCGAACTGAATCGAAACCCACCTGAACCCGTGGAAGCTTCCCACCGGGCCGCCCAGCCATGGCCCGCTCGCTCGTTTCCCTTCACGCCCGTCCAAACCCCCGTGAGCGAGGGGGCGCTCTGATAACAGGACCCGCGTGGTGGAGCAAGTGACTTCCGCACAATTCATCTTCGGTGGCGCCCGACAAGCGACGGGGCGGGCACCGGAAGCGGATGGAAGGAGGCGGGCGTCATGAGCACTCTGGCGGGGAGGAGGGGCTCGATGGCGCGGGCAAGGCGGCTGAACGGGAAGGTCGTGGTCGTCACGGGGGCCTCCGCAGGCGTGGGGCGCGCCGCAGTGAGGTCCTTCGCGCGGGAGGGTGC
>JBAWAM010001018.1:0-14487 GCA_049589315.1 Myxococcaceae bacterium | reverse complement strand
AACGCGAACAACCCGGTCGACTTCGGCGACGGAGACGAGCTGCTCTGCAACTACTGCGGCACCGGGTTCAAGGTGAAGGTGACGGACGAGGGGAAGGCGAAGCTCCGCGAGACCTAGCGCGGGCGCTCGCCGAAGATCGCGGTGCCCACCCGGACCCAGTGGGCGCCTTCCTCGATCGCCACCTCGAAGTCTGCGGTGGTGCCCATCGACAGCTCGGGCAATCCCAGGCGCGCCGCCAACGCGCGCAGCTCGCGGAAGTACGGGCGAGCGTCCTCCGGATTCTCCACGGGCGGCGGGAGTGACATCACCCCCACCACCTCCAGGTTGGGCAGAGGGCGAACCGCTTCGAGGAGCTTCGCCGCATCCGCCGGCGCGATGCCGCTCTTGCTCGCTTCGCCGCCGACGTTGACCTCGAGGAAGCACCTCAGCGGAGGCCCTTTCCGGCGCTTCGACAGCTCGCTCGCGATCTCGATCCGATCGAGCGCGTGAAAGGCCCACGCGGACGCCGCCACGTACTTCGCCTTGTTGGTCTGGAGGGGGCCGATGGCGTGCCAGCGCAGTCCTTCGAGATCGGCCAGCGCGGTGACCTTGTCCCGCAGCTCCTGGGCGTAGTTTTCGCCGAAGTCGCGTTGGCCGGTCTCCCATGCTTCACGGATCAACCCGGCGGGCTGGAGCTTGGAGACGGCGAGGAGCTTCACTTCGTTCTGATCACGCCCGGAGCGCCGACACGCGGCGGTGATGCGGTCGCGAACCTGGCGAAGTCTCTCCTCGACGCTGCTCATGGGGCGCTCCAGGGAAGGGGATGTCCGGCACGGGTGAGCAGTTCGATGGTCTCTGCCAGAGGCAACCCGACCACGTTCGATGCGCTGCCTTCGATCGCCCGGACGAACATGCCGGCGAGCCCCTGGATCCCGTAGGCGCCGGCCTTGTCCATTGGCTCGCCGGTTCGGATGTACCACTCGATCTCGTTGAAGGGGAGGGCGCGGAAGCTCACCCGGGTCTCGACGACCACCGCATCGCGATGGGGGCCGTCGAGCGCGACGGCGCTGAGGACGACGTGGTCGCGATCGGACAGGCGCGTGAGCATGCGACGGGCATCCTCGGCGTCGCGGGGCTTCCCGAGGATCTCTCCTTCGAGCACCACGGTGGTGTCGGCGGAGAGGACGCGCGCTCCAGGATGACTCTTTGCCACATGGGCTGCCTTCGACTGGGCGACGCGAAGGACGTAGGCGCGCGGGGCCTCGCCCGGGTGCGGCGTTTCGTCGACATCGGCGGGGTGGACCTCGAACTTCAAGCCGAGGCGCTCGAGGAGCTCGCGGCGGCGGGGCGACGCGGAGGCGAGGATCAGCGTGGAAGGACTGGGCGACATCGTGCGCTCGCTTAGCAGAAAAGAAAGGGCCCGCCGATCCGCTGTGAGGCGGATTCGACGGGCCTGTTTTCCCTATCCACGGAGAGGGAGGTCAGGTTGCGGGGCCGAGGACCTGGTCGATCGCGGCGTCGTTGACCACGACCTTGCCGGACTCGCGCAGCGACTTGATGAACTGGTCGCGCAGCTCGAACTCCTTGGCGCGGCGCGCCTCGGCGCGGAGCTCTTCCTTCTTCTGCTCGTACTCGGCGTCCGAAGGGAGCTGACGCGAGGTCACGTTGGCCACCACGAAGCCGTCGCCGATGGGGTAGACGCGATCGAGCACGCCAGGCGTGGTTCGGGCGAACACCTCCGGAAGCAGCTCGGGCGCGGGGCCGATCCGCGGGATCGACTCCACGGAGGCGTTGAATTCGCCGGTCTCGCCGGCCTCCGGCTTCTTCGGCGCCTGGAAGGAGAGCACGCCCTCCTGCTTTTCCTCGGCCGGATAGAGCGCTTTCAGATCTTTGCCCGCCTTCAGCTCGGCGAGCGCCTTCTCCGCCTCGGCCTTCGCCAGATCCTTCGCCTTCTCCTTCTTCCACATCTGGGTGGCGATCTCGCCGGAGACCTCCTCGAGCGGCTTGTTCATCGGCGGCTTCTTCTCCTCGACCTTGATCAGGTGCACGCCGAACTCGGACTCGACGGGCTGGGACACCTCGCCCTCCTTGAGCGCGAACGCCGCGTCGGAGAACGGCTTCACCCACGCGTCGGAGGTGTTGAAGCCGAGATCGCCGCCCTTCTCCTTGCTTCCCGGATCTTCGGAGAACTGCTTCGCCATCTCGGCGAAGTCCTTGCCGCCGTCGACGATCTCCTTGCGGAGGTTCTCGACCTTCTCCTTCGCCCCCTCTCCCTTGATCAGGATGTGGCGGGCGCGGACCTGGGCCGGCTGGCTGTAGAGATACTTGTTCGCGTTGTACGACGCCTCGATCTCCTTCGCCTTCGCCTGCTTGTAGCTGGCGAGCTCCTCCGGCGTCGGATCCTTCACCTGGTCCACGAACATGGTCGGGGTGAAGCGGACGTAGGTGACGTTGGCGCGGTTGCCTTCCTTCTGGAACCGGGCCTTCACCTCGTCGTCGGAGACGGCGGCGGAATTCGCCACGGTCTCGAGCATCATCTGCGCCGCGAGCTGGCGGCGGAGCTCGGTCTCGTACTGGACGTCCGTCTTCCGGTAGTAGTCGCGGAGCATCTGGCGGTACGTGTCCACGTCGAACCGGCCGTCCTTCTGGAAGTCCGGGTTCTGGTGGATGAGCTTCGCCAGCTCCTCATCGGAGGGAACGATGCCGTGCTTCTCGGCCGCCTGGGCGAGGAGCTCCGCGTCGACCATCTGGTCGAGCACCTGCTTCGGCATGCCGAACTGGCGGGCGAGCTCCTCGGTGATCGGCTGGCCCTGTGCGCGCAGGAAGTTCATCTGGCGCGCCCAGGTCTCTGCGAACGCCTGGACCGGGATCTCCTCGCCATTGACGACGGCAGCGGAGGTCGACTCGATCTGACCCAGGGGAGCAGCGCAGCCGTTGGCTCCCGGCCCGAACTGCAGCGTGAAGACCAGCGCGATGCCGGCAATGAAAATGAGAGAGAACAGCTTGCGGTAGTCGAGGGTATCCTTCATCGACGTGGCCCTGTGAAAGGCAACCAGCCGTGCCAGTTGGGCTCCGACGGCTGCAACGAGGCTTGACTCTGTAGGTGAGTGTCCGCGAAAATACAAGCGATTTTGGGAAGTTAGCTTTGCCAGCCACCCAGGCTGCCCACTTTTCCCCACCCGCGTCACAGGTTCCGTGCTTTCGCTCATCAAGCGGTATCGAGAGCTCATCGTGGTGAGCGTTTTGCTGCTGTACCCGTTCGGGACCTTCCTGGCGCGGGGACGGACGGCGCGCGACCCCAACTTCATCGATCAGGGGATCATCGCGATCAGTGCGCCCATCCAGGGCGCGCTCGGCTGGTTCATCGACACGGTCGTGGCCGGCTGGACGGGCTACGTCGATCTGCGCGGCGTGAAGGACCACAACGATCAGCTCCTGAAGGAGAACACCCAGCTCCGCGCCCGCGTTCAGGCGCTCAATGAGGTGGAGCTGGAGAACGGTCGCCTCCGGGAGCTGCTCGCGTACGCGGACGATCGGATGGGTCACGAAGTGGTGGGTCGGGTGATCGGGGTGAACCCCGCCTCGAACGTCCACTCCGTGCGGATCAACCGGGGAGCGAACCACGGGGTCCAGAAGGGCGCGGCGGTCGTCACCTCCGACGGCGTGGTCGGGCAGGTCATCCAGGTGACCGGTCAATACGCGGACGTGATGCTGCTGACGGACGTGAACTCGCGGCTGGCCATCCGGGTGCACCGCTCGCGCGCCCGCGCCACGGCGTCAGGCCTGGGGGGCGATCAGCCGCTCCGGGTGGAGAACCTGCTGCGCACCGAAGATCTCAAGGACGGAGACATCATCGTCACCGCCGGCACCGACGGGGTGTTTCCGCCGGGGCTGGTGGTGGGCACGGCCAACGCGGTGCAGAAGCGCAACACCGGGATGTTCCAGTCTGCCGAACTGCTCCCGGCGGTGGACATGACCCGGCTCGAAGAGGTGCTGGTGCTTCCGTTGTTCGAGCTGTCGAACGGCGCCGCGCTGCAGGCGGGCGGGGAGGACGTGCCGTGAGGTTCCTGCTGAACGTGGGGCTCGCGCTCGTGCTGTTGAGCATCGAGTCGGTGGTGCTCAAGTACCTGGGCATGTCCGTCGCGCGGATCGACGTCACCGTGGTGGTCGTGGCGTTCCTGGCGCTCCGGGCCAGCACGATGGAGGGCGCGGTCTCCTCGTTTGCCGTCGGTTACCTGCTGGATCTGATGAGCGGGCATCCAACGGGATTGTTCACGTTCCTTGCGGTGTTGGTGTTCCTGCTCGGGCGCATCGGCAGCTCGCTCGTGGACGTGCGGTCTCCGTTGTCGTTCGCGGTGTTCGCGGTCGGGATGGATGCGGTACACGCGCTGTTGACGGTGTTCTTCACGTGGATGACGTCCAGGGGCGCGGGAGTCGGTTTCTCGATTTGGTCACTGTTGGTCCAGATTCTGCTGACCGGCGCGACGGCGTTGGCGCTGTATCCGCTGCTGCGGAAGGTCGATCCGGGGAGCGAGCGCCCGGAGATCGGCGCCTTGAGGTAGGTCGATGACGCAACTGGGCCAGAACAGCCCGGGCCGTGACCTCAAGGTCCGCTACCGGTATGTGGGCGGCTTGATGCTGCTCGGCCTGCTCGTGCTCGCGACCAGGCTCTATCGCCTGCAGATCACGCGCGGCGACGAGTACGCCGCCAGGTCGGTGGCGAACTTCGTGAAGGAGATCCGGATCGAGGCCGATCGCGGGATGATCCTCGACGCGAACCGGCGGATCCTCGTCGACAGCCGCCCCTCCTTCGACGTCTTCATCACCCCTGCCTTCTGCGAGGACTGCTCGAAGGTGGTCCTGCCGAAGCTGGCGACCTGGCTCGGCTGGGACGCGGCGCAGCTGACCGAGGTCGAGACCACGCTCTCTCGCGCGCGCCGCTCGGCGCCGTATCGCCCCGTGGCGGTCCGGGTGGACGTGACCCGGGAGGAGGCCGATGTCCTGGACGCCCACCGGGTGGAGCTGCCGGGCGTGGAGGTCCTGCCCACGCCGCACCGGAACTACCGGACCGGAACGCTGCTGTCGCACACGCTCGGGTACATGAACGAGATCACCCTGGAGGAGCTCGACCGCCTCAACGCCCAGGGGAGCAACTACGTGCCCGGCGACTACATCGGTCGACGTGGCATCGAGAAGGCCTACGAGAAGTGGCTGCGCGGCATCGACGGCGAGCGCAAGCAGGTGGTGGACGCCCGAGGTCAGCCCATTCCCGGCCTGACCGATCTGGTGGGCGGCGGTCAGATCACCGAGCCCGTGGCCGGCAACAACGTTGTTCTGTCGATCGACATGCGCCTGCAGGAGGCGATCGAGGAGACCTTCCCCGGACAGACCGGGGCCATCGTGGTGGTCGACGTGAGGACCGGGTTCGTGCTGGCGATGCACTCGGAGCCTGGCTTCGATCCGAACCTGCTCACCGGCCGGATCACCGGGCAGCAGCTCGCCGAGATCGCGAAGGATCCGTTCAAGCCGATGATGAACCGGACGGTGGCCATGCACTACAGCCCCGCCTCCGCGTTCAAGGTGGTGACCACGCTGGCGGCGTTGAGGGAGGGGGTGCTGTCGCCTCACTCGCCGGTGTTCTGCGGGGGCGGCTATCGGTTCGGACGGAGGACGTGGCGCTGCTGGCGGGACGCAGGGCATGGCCACCAGGACGGCACCGACGCGCTGAAGCACTCGTGCGACGTGTGGTTCTACAAGGCCGCGGATCTCATGGGGATCGATCCCATCGCGCGGGAAGCCCGGGAGCTGGGGCTTGGCAAGGAGACTGGCATCAACGGGCTGCTGGAGGTCCCGGGGATCGTCCCCGACACGGCGTGGTGGGAGGCCCGGACCGGCTACAACCGGGGCGAGGCGTTGAACACGTCCATCGGTCAGGGCGCGGTCAACGTGACCCCGCTCCAACTGGCGATGGTCTACGCCACCATCGCCAACGGCGGAGATCTCTACCGGCCGCAGCTGGTGAAGCAGATCGAGTCGGCCGACGGTCGCGTCCTGCAGAAGTTCGAGCCCGACCTGGTGCGTAAGGTGGACATGCACCCCGAGCATCGAAAGGTGGTGGTGGACGCGCTGGTAGCGGTGGTGAACGAGCCGGGCGGCACCGCCTACAGCAAGCGGCTCAAGGACGTGGTGGTCGCCGGAAAGACGGGGACGGGACAGGTGGCCCGGCTGGGCAAGGTGCGTCTGAAGAAGGAGCAGGTGGATTACTTCCTGCGCGACCACGCGTGGTTCGCGGGGTTCGCTCCGGCCGACAATCCCGAGGTCGCAATCGTCGTGTTGAACGAGCATGGCGGCGGCGGCAGCTCCAACGCGGCGCCCACCGGGATGGCCGTCCTCCAGAAGTACTTCGACCTGAAGAAGGAATCCCTCGCCGCCACCGGCGCGGACGAGGGCGCAGCGATCCCCGTCGTCGACGGCGCGCCCGGAACCGGAGGAGGGGGCTGATGCCTCAGGTCAGGATTGAACGCCGCATGCTCCCGCACGTCCCCTGGGGGCTGATCCTCGCTGCGCTCGCGATCGCGGTGATCGGTGTGTGGAATCTCGCGTCGGCGGTGCGGGCGCCGTCCTCTCCCGTCTGGGTGAGCCAGGCCGTGTACGTCGGCATCGGCCTGGTGGCGATGCTGGTGGTCTGTCTGGTCGACTACCGGTTCATCCAGCGGATGACCGTGCCGATCTACGTGGTCAACATCCTCGCGTTGATCGCGCTGCGGTTCGTCGGGCACACCGCCAAGGGCGCGGAGAGCTGGTTCGTGCTCGGTCCCATCCGCATCCAGCCGGCGGAGTTCATGAAGATCGGCGTGATCCTCATGCTGGCGCGCTTCTATCACCAGAGCTACCGGCACAACGATCCCGCCTATGGATTGCTCCGGCTCTGGCAGCCGCTCCTCATCGTGATGGTTCCCTTCGTGCTGGTGTTGACCCAGCCCGACCTGGGGACCGCGATGATGCTCTTCCTCGCATCGCTGACGGTGATCCTGTTCGGCCGGGTGAAGCTGTGGCTGGTCGGGTTGATGGCCGCAGGGGTCCTCGCCGGGGCCTTCATCATCTGGTTCGACTTCGTCCGCGAACCGCCGCCGGACGCCACGCCGACCGAGCTTGCGGAGAATCCGCACACGATCATCCGGCATCGGATGAAGAAGCACCAGGCACAGCGCATCACCAGCTGGCTCGACCCCGAGTCCGACGTCCGCGGGGCCAGTTACCACACGGCCCAGTCGATGATCGCGGTCGGCTCCGGCGAGCTCACCGGCAAGGGCTGGCGGCAGGGGACCCAGACCGGCCTGTCCTTCCTCCCCGAACAACACACCGACTTCATCTTCTCGGTGTGGGCGGAGGAGCAGGGCTTCCTCGCCTGCGCGGGGCTGCTGGCGCTCTACGGCCTGTTGATCGTGTTCGCCCTGGGCGTGGCCTTCAGCGCGCGCGACCGCTTCGGCGCGTTCACCGCGGTCGGGGTGACGGCGATGATCTTCTGGCAGTTGTTCGAAAACATCGGCATGGTCATCGGCCTGCTCCCGGTGACGGGCATCACCCTGCCGCTGTTGAGCTACGGCGGCTCCTCGATGCTGTCGGTGATGCTGTCCCTTGGGCTGCTGGTCAACGTCGGCATGCGCCGGCACATGTTCTAGAGCAGCGTGCCGCGGAGCACGAGCAGCGCCACGCTGAAGTAGATGACCAGTCCGGTCACGTCCACCAGGGTGGCGACGAACGGCGCGGAGGCGGCGGCGGGATCGAGTCCGAGCCGGCGCAGCAGCATTGGCAGCATGGCGCCGGTGACGCTGCCGAAGAGCACCACCCCCAACACGCTGAGCCCGGCGGTGACCCCGACCCGGACGAAGTGCTCGCCGTAATGGGCTTCCGCGTCGGGCCAGAACACGACCCGCAGCACGCCGAGGACGCCCAGGAATGCCCCCAGCGCCAGGCCCGAGACGACCTCGCGCCCGAGCACGCGCATCCAGTCCCTCAGCTCGATCTCCCGCACCGCCATGGCGCGCACGATGAGGGAGGTGGCCTGCGATCCCGAGTTGCCACCGCTGGAGATGATCAGCGGAATGAACAGCGTCAGGACGACCGCCTGGGCGAGCTCCGTCTCGAAGTAGCCCATCACCGAGGTCGTGAGCGTCTGGGCGACGAACAGGATGGCCAGCCAGCCCGCGCGCTTGCGGACCATGTCGAAGATGCCGATGTCGAAGTACGGCGCTTCGAGGGCCTCCATACCGCCGAGGCGCTGGATGTCCTCGGTGGCCCGCTCCTCGGCGACGTCGAGGACGTCGTCCACGGTGATGATGCCGACGAGGATCCCGCGCGTGTCGGTGACTGGCAGCGCGACCCGGTCGTACTTCTCGAACGTCTGGACCACCTCTTCCAGGTTCGTGTTCGCCGGGATGCTGATCAGCTGCCGGTCCTCGAGCGTCTCCACCTTCGCGTCCGGAGGCGCGAGCACCAGCGATGCGAGCCGGAAGTCGCCCAGGAGGTGTCCGCGCTCGTCGACGATGAAGATGACGTTGAGCGTCTCGCGGTCCTTCCCGTGGAGGCGGACATAGGCGAGGGCCTCGGAGGCCGTCATGTCCGGGCGGACCGCCAGGTATTCGGGCGTCATCCGGCGACCGGCGGTGTCCTCCGGGTATCCGAGGAGCTGGCGCGCGACCTTGAGCTCTTCCGGGCTGAGACTCCGGAGCAGTCGCCGGGTGACCTCCGCGGGGAGCTCCTCCAGGAGGCGGGTACGGTCGTCCGGCGCCATCTCGTTGAGGACGTTGGCGAGCTGCTCGCTGCCCAACGTCTGCACCAGGACCGTCTGCTGCTCCAGGGGCAGATACTCGAAGACATCTGCTGCGACGTCGCGGGGGAGGAGGCGGAAGATGAGCGCGCTCTCCTCGGACGGCAGATCTTCGATGATCTCCGCGATGTCGGGCCCGTCCAGCTCCGAGAACACCTCGCGCAGGGCGCTCCAGTTCTTGGCCCGGATGAGCTCTTCACACTCAGGTTTGAGGAAGGTCCCCAGCATCGCGATCCCTTGGGCGCGACATGGTGTATGAGAATTGTCCGAGCAGAGCGATGGATTTCCGCTCTCGGAGGACGAACGAATGACCAGGCGTGCGGCGCCCACGGAGAGCACCCGGATCGAGGACCCGCGGAGACGGCTGCGACCGCTGCCGGAGCTGGAGGATCAAGGCCCCGACGGATCGGAGCACCGGAGCTTCCCGCGGGCGCTCATGGCCGTGCGGCTGGAGCTACGGGTCGGTACCGAGAAGGCCCCCCGATTCCAGGCGTCGCTCACCAGCGAGAACCTGAGCGTGAGCGGAGCGTTCCTGCACAGCACGTTCTTCCTTCCGTTGGGGACGGAGCTCGACGTGCACTTCCTGCTGGAGGAGGGGGAGGAGGTCTCCGCGCGGGCGGAGGTCGTGCGCGAGGAGCGCCCGGACGCCTCGGGGCGCGGGCGGAGCGGGATGGGGATCCGGTTCCTGGAGTTCTCCGGGCAGTCCGAGGTCGCGCTGGCGCGGGTCTTCGTGGGAGCGCGGCTGCGTGCGTTCGTCGAGTCGTACCTCAAGACGAAGCGCGCGAAAAAGCTCGGCAGCGAGGTCGAGCGGGTGGTGGATGCGCTGGCCGCGTGGGAATTGATGCAGGTGAGGCAGCCGGAGGATCCGTGGAGGCCGGAGGGGAACGGCGAGGAATGACGGCAGAAGTGTGGGGTCGGCCGTTGGCAGTTCGCAGTCAGCAGGTGGATGCGGGTTCAGCCAGGGTGCGGCGATTCCCCGTCACCCGCCGAACTGCGATGCCCTACTGCTGACTGCCAACTGCTAACTGCCGACCGGCGGGCCGAAGCCCCACACCACCGGCCAGCAGTGCGGCGAAAACCTAGCCCTTCGCCTGCGCCTTCAACAGGATCTTGCGCCGCTCGGCCTGGTAGTGCGCGGAGCACAGTCCCTTCGAACGCGCTTCGCGCACGCAACCCTGTTCCTGGCACCGACGCTCCGAGGGCACCGGGAACGCCGGCAGCTTCGGCGGACGCCCGCGGCGGCCCGTGCTCACCACGTTGGGCTGCAACGTGTTGCTCAGGGTCGACAGGCCCGAGTTGATGCCCCGCGCAACGCCACGGCCCAACGCTTCGCCCAGCGACTCGGCCCACGCAGACAGATTCGGCGGCAGGTTTAGTGAAGTCAGCGCATTCTTCGCAGGTCGAGCCATGTATTGTGTCTCCAAGAAAAATGAAAACGCGGGCGGTTCATCGCCGCCCGCGCTCGAATTGTCAATGATTGCTGCTCTCGTGTCACGTGTATGACACGTGCGCTATCTCATACAACCTTCTTGATGGCGTCTTCGAGTTTCGCCTTGGGAACGGCGCCGACGATCTGGTCGACGACCCGGCCACCCTTGAACAGCAGCAGCGTCGGAATCGACCGGACGCCGTACTGCTGTGGGGTGTCCTGGTTGTCGTCGATGTTGACCTTGGCGACCTTGACCCGGCCCTTGTATTGCCCGGCCAGTTCTTCCAGCGCAGGCGCAATGGCCCGGCACGGTGCGCACCAGGTCGCCCAGAAGTCCACCAACACGGGCTCGGCCGACTCAAGGACCTCCTTCTTGAAGTCGCCATCCCCGATGTTCATCACGTCTGCACCTGCTGCCATGCGTTCTCCTTGGTCCCGCGTCCGCGAGCACTCCATTTCAATAGTACGCACGAATTCTCGCCGCAAGGATGGTTGAGGGGCGAGCGGCACGGCAGAATCTGCGATGAAGTCATCAAAGGAGTGGGGCGGGTCCCCGGGGTGTTAGAGTGCCGCGGTCATGAAACTCTTCTTGCCCCAGACCACTCTCGAAGAGTGGGCGCTCGAGGACAGGGCGGACCTCCAGGATGGCAAGCTGGTGGTGCCGTCGGAGCAAGGCGCCTGGCCGGTCACGCCAGCTGTGCACTTCGTGAAGCTCGTCTCGGGTGAGGATGGCAACAAGCTGGTCGCACGGGTGAAGACCGAAGGTCAGCTCTCCGACCTGGGGGCCGAGCACATGGCCGACTCCGTGCTGATCGGAGAGACCGCTTACGAAGTGGTTCCTGGATACCTCACCGAGGTCGCCCCGCCGAAGCCGGCCATCCCGCGCGCCTCTTCGATGGAAGAGACCTCCTCGGCCGACCTGCTCGCGCAATTTCTGCTGAACAAGCTGTAGAGAGACCCCGCGATGCTCCTCTCGATTGCCATTCACGCCTACGGTTTCGCCGCGGTGGTCTACCTGATCCACCTGGCGCGCCAGGCATCGTTCCTGGCGATCCTCGGTCGCGCGGCGGTCGGCGCTGGACTGCTCCTCCATGGCGCCGCGCTGGTCGGCGCCTTCACCGCGCAGGGTGGGATGCCGTCCGGACTGTCGCACGGGCTCTCGCTCCTCTGCTTCCTCCTGCTGGCGATCTTCCTCGGAATCGACATCGCCTATCGGAAGCCGGTGATCGGCGCGTTCGTCACCCCGATTGCCCTGGCCGTCCTGGTTCCGGCATTCATCGTCCCCAGCCCGGAGGGCACGCTGCCGGCGGTGGTTCGCGGGCCGCTCATGTCCGTGCACATCGGCATCGCCATCCTCGGGATGGCCGCCTTCGCGGTCGCCGCGGGGATCGCGGTCATGTACCTGCTGATGGAACGGCAGGTGAAAGCCAAGCGGTTCGGGCTGCTCTTCTCGCGGCTGCCGCCACTTCAGATGCTCGACCGGCTGAACCGCTGGCTCGTGGTGGTGGGCTTCATCGCCCTGTCGTTCACGGTCGTCTCGGGCGCCTTCTTCTCGCCCCTGTCGCCGGCCGGGTTCTTCGTCGACTCGAAGGTGATCGTCTCCCTCGTCGGGTGGGCCGTCTTCGGCGGTCTGCTCCATGCCCGTCACTTCGCCGGCTGGCAGGGGAAGCGCGCCGCGGTACTCACCCTGTCCGGGTTCTGCATCGTGCTCGCGTCGTTCCTGTCGTCCTACGATCTCAGCCAGCTCGGAGGCGCGCGCTAGGTATGGAGCTTCTGTGCGTCGGCGTCTCGCACAAGAGCGCGCCTGTGGATTTGAGAGAGAAGCTGGCCCTGACGGAGACACGTCAGTCCGAAGTCCTGGCCCGCCTCTCCGATGGGATGGAGGTCATGTTGGTCTCCACCTGCAACCGGGTCGAATGGTACGGCGTGTCGCAGGACCCGGCCGCCGCGCGCCAGCAGATCCTGGACGTGCTGGTCGCCCTGGGCGGACCGGAGGTGCTCACGCACCTCTACGAGCACCGGGGCGACGCGGCGGCACAGCACCTCTTCCGCGTGTCGGCGAGCCTCGATTCGATGGTCATCGGCGAGCCGCAGATCCTGGGGCAGGTGAAGGATGCGTTCGAGCTGGCACAGAAGGCCGGCTCGGTGCGCGGTGAGCTCTCCCGGACCGCCGCGGCCGCGTTCTCGTGCGCCAAGCGGGTCCGCACTGAGACGGGCATCGGGCGGGCGGCGATCTCCATGGCGTCTGCCGCGGTGCAGCTCGCGGAGAAGATTTTCGGCGGGCTCGAGCACGCGACGGTGCTGGTCGTCGGCGCGGGCGAGATGTCGGAGCTGGCGGCACGCCACCTGAAGTCGGCCGGCTCGGGAAAGCTGATCATCACCAACCGCACCCTGGCGAAGGCCGAGGCGCTGGCGGCCGAGGTGGGCGCCACGGCCCGTCCCTTCGAAGGGCTCGACGCGCTGTTGACCCAGGTCGACATCGTCGTGAGCGCGACCGGGTCCACCCGGCCAATCTTTACGCAGCGGAACGTCGCCCCGGCGATGAAGGCCCGCCGCCATCGGCCCCTGTTCCTGGTGGACCTGGCGGTGCCCCGAGACATCGACCCCGAGGTGCACCGGCTGGACGGCGTTTATGCCTACGACGTCGACGACATCCAGAAGGTCGTCGCGGAGAACGAGGCGGCGCGTGCCGCGGAGGCGGCCAGGGCGGAGCGCCTGATCGCCGAGGAGCTGGCGCGGTTCGTCAAGGCGCGCACGGTCCGCAACAGCGTGCCGGTGCTGGCGCAGCTCCGCGCGTACGCGCAGGAGATCGCGAAGGCCGAGGTCGAGAAGACGCTGACTCGCATGACCACGCTCGACGAGAAGCAGCGCAAGAGCATCGAGGCGATGGGCATGGCCATCGTCAACAAGCTCCTGCACGCGCCCACCATGCGGCTGCGCAACGTCGCCCAGCAGGAGGACGGGGTGCGGCTGGCGGACGCGGCGGCAGAGCTGTTCGGGCTCACCGAGTCGGAGCAGGCGCAGGACGAACAGGCAGATGGGCAGCAAGGGGCGCCGGCGGCGCGTGCCGCGGCGGGAGGCCAGACGCAGTGAGAACGATCCGGATCGCGACCCGCAGGAGCCCTTTGGCCCTGTGGCAGGCGCGGCACATGGCGAAGTTGCTGAACGAGCGGCACGGGCTCGCCACCGAGCTGGTCGACATGACCACCGAGGGCGACCGCTTCCTGTCGGCGCCGCTCTCCCGCATCGGCGGAAAGGGCTTGTTCGTGAAGGAGATCGAGCAGGCGGTGCTCGACGGGCGCGCCGACATCGCGGTGCACTCGCTGAAGGACATGACCTCGGTGATCCCCGATGATCTGTCGCTCGCGTGCATCCCGACGCGCGAGGACCCGCGGGACGCCTTCGTGGGCAGGAAGGGACCGAAGCTGTTCGAACTCCCCCACGGCGCGCGGGTGGGAACGTCCTCGCTCCGGCGGAGCTGCCAGATCCTCGAACGCCGTCCTGATCTCCAGATCGTGAGCGTGCGCGGCAACGTGCAGACGCGACTGCGGAGGATGGAGGAGGAGGATCTCCACGGGATCGTCCTGGCGCTCGCAGGGCTGCGCCGGCTCGAGATGGAGGATCGGATCACCGAGGTGCTTCCTACCGAGGACAGTCTTCCGGCGGTGGGGCAGGGCGCGCTCGGAGTGGAGTGCCGGACCGACGATGCCGACGTTCGCGAGTGGCTCTCCGCCCTCGACGACGCGCCGACCCGGATCGCGACGACCGCGGAGCGGGCCTTCCTCGCCCGCCTCGAGGGAGGTTGCACCGTGCCATTGGCCGGTCACGCCCGATTGGAGAGCGGGATCGTGCGGCTGCGTGGCCTGGTGGGACGTCCGGACGGGACGAAGGTGGTGCGCGGCGAACGCGAGGGGAGCCTCGCGGACGCGGCGGTGATCGGGACCGCGCTCGCGGAGACCCTTCTGGCCCAGGGCGCGAGGGAGATCCTCGACGAGCACGGGCGCTCCAGCCTGGTTCCGGAATCATGAGCGCGGAGCATCGGCTCAAGGGCGTCCGCGTGCTGGTGACCCGTCCGCGGGAACGCTCGGCGGAGCTGTGTTTCCTGCTCGAGGACGAAGGCGCCGACGTCCTCTCGCTGCCGCTCCTCGAGCTGGTCCCGCCAGAGGATCCGCGCCCGCTTCGCGCCGCCGCCGAGCGCGTCGGGCGCTGGCAATGGATCGTCTTCGCCAGCCCCAGCGGGGTGCAATCG
>JBAWAM010001017.1:0-3329 GCA_049589315.1 Myxococcaceae bacterium | reverse complement strand
TCCACAGAGGGAACAGGTCTCCCGAAAGGAACGCGCGGCGGAAGGCCTCGGCCCGCTCGAAGACGGAGAGCCCTTCGTGGTTGTTCGGCCAACCGTCTCCGAGCAGCGCGCCGACCGCCGCGGTGATCGCGAACAGCAGCGACGCCAGCGCGAGCAGACCTGCGCCTCGCACGAGCCGCTCGAGCGGCGCCTCGCTCAACACCACGACCGCTCCATCCAGCCCTCGTGGGTCGAAGCGAGCCGTCGCCACACGGACGCGGGCGACTCGACCCCGAAGAGCCAGCGCACCTGGGAGGCATACCGTTCGATCAGCGCGGCGGCGCGGCCAAGATCATCAGGGCCGTGATGGTTCAGGTGCATGAGGCGGTCGAACCTTCGGTCGCAATGAATGGCTGACAGCGACTCTGCCAAACGCTCGACACACCTGTCAGCGTCCCGATCCAGGAGTGCCGGGCAGCCTCCGCGCACGATCTGTTCGAAGAGCATTCGCGGACTCGGGACTGTACGCAGCCGTCCACCGCGAAGTTGAAGCCGACGAAGCGCCCGGAATGCGGGTACGAACGCGTAGGGACGTTCCTCGTAGAAGCAGATCCGCGCGTCCGTGCGCATCCCGCGAGCGGCTTCGAACACGGTCAGATGATCCACGTGCCCGCCCACTCCCAGGGGGAGCCATACCTCTCCTGGTTGGCGGCGATTGACCACCGCGCCGATCGCCGAAGCCACCTGCCGCACCAACTCCGATCGAACCTGCGCATCGAGCACCAGGGTCTGGAAGCTGGGGGTAAAGCCTTCGCGGTCCGGCGCGTCCTCGAAACCCAGGTGAACCGCCTCGGCGCCGAGCACCTCCATCGCCGCGGCATCCTCCGCCACGCGGGTCTTCGACCCGGTCCCTTCGCTGAAGACCGTGCAGACCACGATGTGTTCGCCGGCCGCGACCTTCTTCAGCAATTCACCAGCGCAGGAGAAGACCACATCGTCGAAGTGAGGCGAAACGTAGAGAACGCTCATCGCCCCGGCTCCAGCAGCGCCCCTCCCACCGCGAACCCGATGGAGAGCACGAGCACCACACCGTCCCGCTTCAGCCTCGGATCCTGGTCGGCACAGACTCCTGCGAGCTCTCCGTCGTTGATCACCAGAAGAGACGAGGCCTCCATCCCCGCCTCGGCGGCGAGCCCTCCGACCAGCGTCGGATCAGGACTGCTCCAACAATACGTACAGCCGCTCGTGGCACAGGCGTCGTCGATCTCGCAGGGCAGCGCGAGGAGCACCGGCCCGCAGTTCGCCGCGGCGCTTCGAAGGACGCCTCCGATGAACTGGATCGTGGAGGCGCGTACGGCGGAGCGCTCGGACAGGGGAACATCGTCGCGCGCCGGCACCGCCAACAGGTCGCGCTCGATTCGCTCGGATCGGTGGTGATCCACGTACTTCAGTGACGTCTGCCCGACATCGAGGCAGCTCGCGAGCGGGGAGGACATCAGCGACAGGCCTGCGCGTGCGGCACCAAAGACCAGGTCCTCGCACACCGTGCACGGAATGGGCATCCGGGCCGTCAGCTCGGGCGTGACGCCGCCTCCGACGAGATACACGCTCGTCACCTCGCGTGCGCGTTCTCTTGCATCGGGCGACCAATGTAGAGGCGGACTCTCCCTCAGCCCGCGAACCGTCTCCGCCAACGCGGCGCCGAACGCGGGCTCCCGGCGAAAATGCTGCAAGGTCCTCCCCTCGATCGGGAAGTCCCAGACCTCGATGGGCATGACCCCGGGCGGGCGGAGGCGCTTCATGGTTCCTTCGTCTCCGCGATTGCGGGCCAGGGCTCCAGGGGCACAGAGCTCACGTGGTCGTAGTACAGCCGTTCAGCCACGTACGCCGCGCGGCAGCCCAGGAGCACCGTCTGGAAAGTGTGCCAGGCAGCCCGCTCGAGGAAGGGTGAACCGCGAAGCAGGTCGGGGATGCGCGAACCGAACGCCCGGTGAACGCCTCGCGTCTCCGGGAACAGCGCGTCCATCCGCTCGAGCTCGCGGCGAAGTCGCCGGTAGTAGCGGTACATTCCACGGAGTGTCTCCGGCGCGCGGAAGCGCACGAGCCCGCGCGTCGTCTCCCGAATGCCTGCCGGTCCCGCCTCGAGCAGGGCCTTGCGGCTCAGGAACACGTCGTCGACCCGCATGCCGCCCGCAAAGTCATGGAAGGCGCTCCTGGGCAGTCCCGCTGCACGCACCGCGAGCTCAGCCTGGGTCGGAATGGCCCAGCCGCGGATCGCGAACAGCTTTCCGCTGAACCAGCTGCGCTGGGAAGAGAACCCGCGGCGCAGGTTGTAGACGTGCAGCGCTCGGGCAAGCGGTGTTCGGCGGATCGGCGGGAGGGGCGTCTTCGGCGGGTGGGCCACGCGCAGCGCCTCGTCCCCCAGCATCGCTTCACACAGCGCCGGCAGCGTGTCCTCGGTCACCGTGATGTCGGCGTCGGAGAAGAGCTGGAACGGACCCGGTCGAAGACCTCGACGCTGCGCCTCCACCTTTCCTCCGGTGCTGGGAACACATCGGACGCCTCGCGCGCGAGCGACCTCTTCCGTCCCATCGGTGCACTCATCGAGCACGACCATCGGGTCAATCCGCACACCGAGCTCTCCCTCGGCGCTCCGCAGCGAAGCGAGGAGGGAGTCGAGACACGCCCCCAGCGCGCGCTCTTCGTTCTTCGCGGTGATCGTGAGCGGGATCGAGATCATCGCGAGATGGCTCGCAAGGTCATCGAAGCAGCGCCGCGGCTCCCGGGCCGGCTCTGGTAGCTCTGTGAGATCCGCCGCGCGTTCGCGCGTTCGGGCCCATCGGCGATCAGGGCACGGAGGGCTGCGACCAGCTCTTCATGCGAACAGCGGTCGAGGTCGATTCCGCGCCCTGCCCCGGCCTGCTCGACGAAGAACCGGTTGTGCGGCTGATCGTTGCAGATCGGCGCGACCAGGAGTGGGACGCCGCGCGAGAGGCCCTCCATCACCGAGTTTGCGCCGCCATGGGTGATCAACACGGACGCCCGCTCGAGGACCTCGAGCTGCGCTGCGAACGACACGCAGCGGACGTGGTCCGGCAGGCTGCGCCCCTGGTACCCCTCGGCGAGCTCTCCCATCGCCGCGAACACCGCCAGCTCCAGGGCGTCCGCCGCCTCCAGCACGCGGTCGTAGCGCTGCGGCTGATACCAGGCCTGACTTCCGAACGAGACGTAGACGACCGGCCGCCCACCCCCAAACGTCGCTGGAGGGCATTCGCCGGAACGCACACCGCCCAGGGACGGACCGACCAGCTCCACGCCGGGCCCGCGAGGACCGACCAACGCCTCGGTGG
>JBAWAM010001016.1:0-13569 GCA_049589315.1 Myxococcaceae bacterium | reverse complement strand
GCGCGTGCCCGTCTAGCGCTTTTGCCCGTTATCCAGATAAGGTCCTGTTCTCTCTTTCTCGAGGTTCGCCATCGAGCCGGCCAGCACGAGCGAAGTTGTCGCCGCCGAAGAGTCCACTTCGAGGCCGGCTGTCGATCTGGGCGTCGCGCGCGCGTACATCCTCGCCGCGCGGAGGCGGGTGGCTGTCACAGGAGCCCTGGCTGGATTCGGCACCGTCGCCTTCATGAGCGGTGGCACCTGGCTGGAGGGCACGACGCTCGGCCTTTCCGGAGCCTACTGGGCCGCAAGCGGGGCCGCAGCGCTTCTCGTCGCGCTCGTCCGGGCGGAGCGCGGGTTCCGCTGCCCGGGATGCGGTGACAAGCACGCGTGGGGGGCATCGCACGTGGCGCTCTATCCGAATCGAGTCTGCGGTGGCTGCGGATTCGAGCTGACCACCGAGTCAAAACCCCGGACGTAGGCGGAACGTCGAAAGCTCTCGCTGCAGCATCCTGCCAAAGATGACCGGCCCGACCCAGGTGTAGGCGCACAGGGCGAGCCAGGCCATCTGGATGACGAAAGCGGGGCCCTGCTGCTCGGCCTGCGTCGCCGCCGTCTCGAGCACGCGATACGACACGAAGCCGCCCAGGAGGACGGCGATGCGACGGTTCACGGTGAGCGTGTTCATCGCCGTATTGAAGCGCCACCAGAGTCCGAGGAACGGGTTCACCCTGGCCTTGATCTCCACCAGCAGCGAGAGTGCGTTCGGTGAGGATGAATTGGCCCTCAACGCCCAGAGCGCATGCTCGCGAGCATCTTCGAGCTGCCCGCGCCTGAGCAGCACGCGGCCCATGGCGATCAGCGCGTCCTGATGCTCGGGAGTGGTCTCGAGCGCGTCGCGGGCAAAGCGTTCGGCTTCATCGAGTTTCCCCTGCGCCAGGTAGACCTCGGAGAGCGAGGCCAACGTGTCGGAGTCCGACGGATCGAGCGAGAGCGCCGCTTCGAGCTCGGCGGTGGCGTCCTTGCGACGGTCCTGTGCGAGGTGGAGCTGCGCCAGCAGCCGCCGGTGCGACGCGGCGTCAGGTTCGAGCTCCATCGCAGCGTCGATGTGTTTGCGCGACTGGGCGTGATGCCCCAGCAGCAGCTCCGCGGATGCCATCGCGGCGTGGGCCAGCGGAAGCTCGGGTTCGAGTTGCAGGGCCAGCCGCGCCTCATGGGCCGCGCTGTGCGGTCGCCGCGCGGCCTGCAGTGCCAACGAGAGCACGGCGTGCGCGATCGCGGATTCGGGATCCGTGGAGAGGACCCGCCGCATGGACTCGATCGCACCCGCTGGATGTCCCTGCTCGAGCTGCTGAAGCGCGAGCTGAATCGAGACCTGGGTCCTCGCGTCGTCGTACTCGCTCATAGGACCAGCCCCAGGAGCAGGAGGTCCCACCAGCCATCGTTCACCGCGTAGATGCCCTCGACCAGTCGGGGACGAACCAGGAAGGCGCCGACCATCACCACCACGCCGCCATTGAATACAGGTCGGGAGAAGTACTGGTGGAGCTCGAAGCTCGAGGCCTGCAGCGCGTGCAGCTTGTAGGCGACGAGAAGTCGCCACACCGGGAAGGCGATCATCGCGTAGGGAAGCGCGGACTTCGAGAGCAGCCCCAGGCCCAGCGAGAATGCGACCGCGACCGCGAGGATCACCGCACCGACGACGCCCGCCAGCACGAAGCCGATCTCGCGCCGCCGTGTCGCGCTGCCAATGGCAATCGCGTTCAGCACGAACCAGGGCCAGGCCAGCCAACCGCCGGCCAGCATCGCTCCAAAGAAGATCCAGAATGGATCCACCGTGAAGCGGGCCCAGGCGCTCGGCGTGGGCTCGTCCAGGATTTGGTAGGTGGTGCGCATCAGTCGCGTCCATGTTGCTTGAGGAAGCTCAGCACCTCGTCGTACTGGCCGGACTCATTGGCGTACCGCGCGTAATTCCGCGCGGTGGTGAGCCACTCCAGTGCGGTCGGCTTCGCCTCCTTGCACGCCCGTTCGAGATCGCTCTGCTCGATCGGGCTCTCGTCTCCGGACGCGAGCGAACGCTCGATCGCGTTGTCCGCCGCGCTTTCGACGAGGTCGTTCAGATCCGCACCGGAGAAGCCGGACGTTCTTCGGGCGATCTCCCGCATGTCGATCCTCTCCGCGCACGGGCGGCCGTTCAGCAGAAGCTGCAAGATGCTCTCCCGCGCCGGCGCGTCGGGCGGTGGGACGAACAGCACGCGGTCGAAACGTCCGGGCCGGAGGAAGGCAGAGTCGATCGCCCAGGGAACGTTCGTCGCCCCGAGGACGAGGACGCCCCGGTTGGCCTGCGCGAATCCATCCATCTCGGAGAGGAACTGGCTCACCAGCTTCGACGAGGTGCCTTCCCGCGAGTACTGCCGCTTCCCGGCGAGCGCTTCGAGCTCGTCGAAGAAGAGCACCGCCGGCACCTTCTGCCGCGCCTGCTCGAAGATCGCGTGGAGCTTCCGCTCCGACTCGCCGATGTACATGTCGAGGATGTCGGAGATCGCCACGTTGAAGAAGGAGGCGTTGCATTCGCCCGCAGTGGCCCGCGCGAGCAGCGTCTTGCCGCACCCTGGAGGTCCATAGAGGAGGATTCCGCCGCCGACCCGCTTCCGGAAGCGCTCGAACAGCGAGGGCTTCTGGAAGGGGAGGATGATCTTCTTGCGGATCTGCTCCTTGATCCCCTCCAGGCCACCGACGTCCTGGAAGGTGATGGTCTTCTCCGGAGGTGCGAGCAGCCGCGAGATCTCCGTCTCGTCGGTGTCGTCGTTCGCAATCACCCGCAGTCGTGGGCCATGGACGGATGCCGGCTCGATCGAGCGAACGGTCGCGGTGAAGATCGCCCGGAGGTCCATGTCCTCGAGCGTCGGGTTCGCGTCCACTGCGGCCCGGTACAGCGGTGCCCCCTCCGCGGACCGACCCAGCGCATGGAGCACACGTGCGCGGAGCAGCTTCGTCTCGGGCAGGTCGCCGGTGGCGAAGTCGAGCGCGCGCTGTGGATCATCGGCGCCGAGCAGCAGCTTCGCTGCCACGCAGCGAGCCTCCTCCGACGGAATCTCGGC
Source organism: Myxococcaceae bacterium (assembly GCA_049589315.1). GTDB lineage: Bacteria > Myxococcota > Myxococcia > Myxococcales > Myxococcaceae > JBAWAM01. The sequence goes on along the minus strand of JBAWAM010001016.1, from coordinate 10,492 downwards.
GGGCGTCTTGCCGGCGATGAGGCGCGCACCTTCTTCGCACTCGTTCCGCTCCAGGTGCGCGCGCATCAACAACGTCAACAGCGCCGGGTTGTCGGGTGAGGTATTCCAGGCTGCCTTCAGTCCCTGCAAAGTGATGTCGTCCATGAGGCGCTCGTGAGGGGCCCTGATACTAAGGGAAGGGCGGCCCACGCCCCAACTCGTCTCAACGGAGCAGGAACTGCAGGAGCGGAGCGCTGCCGACATCCGGGAACTGGCTCGTCATGGAGTCGGGGACGCCCGTCGCTTTCATCACGGTCCGCCACAGGCTCGCGCTCTCCGAGCGGACGTTGTTGTTCGCGGGCTGGCCGGTGACGGGATTGGGCGCATGGTACGAGTAGTCGTGGCCGCTTCCGCTGTTGCCGGCCACCCGGAGATCTCCCCAGTAGCCACCGCGGATTCTCCCGCCGGCGAGAATCAGGGTGTTCTTTCCGTCGTCGCCATAGGAGTCCGCGCCCGGAGTGCGGCTTCCATCCGAGGTGTACATGGCGATGACGGTCCGGTCGTAGATCCCGGCTTCCTTGAGCTTCGTGATCAGTCGGGCGAGCGGGATCGCGGCCTGCTTCGCCATGGTGCGGACGAGGCCTTCGCCGCGACCACCATGGAAGTCGACGTAGTCGAACTCGAGCGAAATGGTGCGCACCAGGTCGTGGGAGACGAGCTTGAATGCGTACGCGACCTGCTCCCAGATCTGCGCCTTCGGGGTCCCTCCGCCCACCTGGCCGGGAACTCCGGCACTCCAGAATGCCCGCTCCTCTTCGGTGAGCGGAAGGCTGATGACCCTGGGAGCTCCGACGTAGAGCTGCTTCTGCGCTTCGCCGAGCGTGAGCCGGTGATTCTCCTGAGCCTCGGGAGAGAGCCTCCGCTGCGAGAGGAATCGATGATCCACCTTGTCCAGGATCTGCGTCAGCGCGCTCGCGTACTCTGGTTTGGCGAGAACGTTGAGGTCCTCCACGCGATCCGGGAATGCCGAGAAGAGGGCGTCCTTCGACTGCTTCCGGTCGAGCTCGGCGCCCGCGAGCCCTGCGCCGAAATGGTAGACGGTGTGGATGGAGCGGCTGATCCCCTTGAACGCGATGCCGTTCTTCACCGCGGGATCGAGCTGCTTCTGCCAGTGGTTGTGCAGCGACGCCGGCGTGGGGGTGTTCGAGTAGTACGCCTCGCACCCCTGGGGAAAGTTGGAGATCTTGTCCAGGTCGAACATCGGCTTCTTGCCGGTCTTGTTGTAGGAGCGGCCCGGAGAGCGGATGGGGTTCGCCGATTCGTGTCCGTGGATGGCGCCCTGGCTCGATTCTCCGGTGTCGATCTGCGCCACCGTGTCCAGGTGGGGATCGAGCGCCATCGAATCCTGCGTGAGGTAGACGTCCGTGCCGTTGACGGTCCGCTTCTGGAGCTCGGCGGAACCGTAGAACAGCGCGCACTGGTTTCCCGAGGAGCCCCGTCGCAGGCCGGCGTTCGTCGCCAGTCCGGGGGCGACGAACACGTGCCCCTGGTCCCACTGATCGCGAAGGTTGATTTCGATGAAGTAGGTGACGGGTTTGGCGGCATCCTGGGCATAGGCGACGCCTCCCGCCAGCTCGTTGCATGCGAAGCGGATGGCGGGACTGGCCGCCACCGCGCCCAGGAACGCGCCCATGGACTTCAGGAATCGGCGCCGCTCATGAACTGACATCCGCTCGAGCTCGTGGACCTTCATGGCTGTGCTCCCAGTCCTTCAATGACGGCCTTGATGACCCGCGGGTGTGTGAACGTCTCCACCGCAAACGCCCCCATCGACGGCTCGGTCGTACCGTCACGCCGGGCCGCCTCGGCGATTTCTTGTGCAACCCTGGGGTCGAACTCGTTCGCGCGCGTGATCCCGAAGGCGTACTGGAGGAGGTTCTCCGCCTGGCATGCCCAGAACTCCGGGCTCTGCACGAGCACGCGCGCCGCCTGAGCGAGGTTCTCCACCGACTCCCCGAGGATCTGCGACGCGTCGCTGGCCGCCGAGACGGGGTCCTGGAGGTGTGACGTCATCAGGCCCTTCGAAGAAACACCCGGCTCCGCTGCAGGATCCTGAATGCCGGTGGCATCCGGGCGGTAGACGCCTTCGGAGTCGAAGCGGACGAAGAGCTGCGCGTGCGCCCCGAACTGACCATGACAGCTGTAGCAGGCCGCGCCGTTGCCGAACCCGCCGCCCGCGTTGGGATCGGTCTGTTCCTCCACCGTGTTCGCCTGGAACATCGGAATGAGGAGGGTCCGCTCGAGCCGGGGCTGGAAGGACTCCGACATTGGATACTCCTTGCAGGCGAAGACGCTCATGAGCGTGCTGGCGCGGGTCAGGTTGAACCGACTCACGCGCGACTTCATGTAGGCACGGGTGGTGAGCACGCCGGCCTGGAACGGCGCTCCGGTGTCGCACGAGATCTTCTCCCCGGCTGCGTTCACGCAGTACTCCGCGGTGAGCAGCGTGGAGAGCGGGAGGTCGTTCTTCGCGACATACGCCGCGAGGTTCCCGGGCAGCTCGAAGTCGATGCCGTCCTTCACGCCGCCTGTGGAGAGTTTGTTGGAGACGAGCATCCGGGCCGCTTCGGCGAAGCCGGGCTCACGGGTCCAGGCCTCGAGCACGGGGGCGACGGCGGCGAGGCCGTCCCACTCGACCGCTGAGAGCTCGGCTTCGGTGAGCTCGCGTTGGACGAGCATGGGGGCGAGCTGGCTCAGGTAGACGCGGACCGCCGCGGGCGACACCTCCAGCGGCTCGAACGGAAGCTCCGACTCCTGAACGGGCTTCGAAGCGTGATCCACTGTGGCCTGGTTGGCCGTGGATTGGAGCTCCGTCCCACAACCTGTAGCCATGGCGAGCAGAGCGACAGAGAGGATTCGCGTGTTCATCGGCTCAGGAACTCCGTCGACGAGAGGAGGGCGAGGCAGGTCAGCTCGTGTCGTTCGGTCCCGGTGAGCGTGGTGTTGTTACCCAGCACCTCGTCGATCAGCGCCTGGTCTTCGGGATTGGAACGTCGCCCGAATGCCGCCAGGACCAGTTCCGGGACGTCGTTCGGAAGGTTGTAGCGCGCGTTGAACGCGGCCGAAGCGCAGACGGACTCGAGCGCCTTGACCCAGGTGACCAGCTTCGCCGCGGTCCACTGCTGGTCTGGGCGGATGCCGTTCGCATAGTCGGCATCCCCGAGCTCGACGCGGCTGGCGCGGAAGCCTGCGAGCAGCGGGTCGTCGCTGCCGACGCCCAGCACACGCGCCACCTTCGACACGCGCACCGCGTACGGAAGGAGCACGAGCTGATCTCGTGGAAGCGAGAACGCCGGCGTCACGGCGCGGTGCGTCGCAGGTGCGTCATGCGAAGCGCCGCCGGGCCCGGACCCACCAGGCCCGGATCCGAACGCGGAATCGTGGTCTGCAGTCGCGGCACCGATGCAGCCGGACACCATCGACAGGGCCGTCAGCGCAGCAAGCCATTTGTTTGAACGCATACGGGAGCGCCTCACTCTAGGGCGCTACCGAGCAAGCTGGATGCCAGAGGAGCGAGCATCCAAGTATGCGTCAACACTCACGCAATTCGGGACCCAGATGTGGGGACGCGCCCCCATCTCTGAGACATGGGTGAACCAGTTTCCTGGTCCTGCGCGGCAATCAGCCCTGGTCTGCGCGCTGGAGCTCGTCGAAGCCGGGCAGGGTCGAGAGATCGGGGACGATGATGATCTCGATCCGGCGGTTCGCGGAGCGGCCCTCGGGACTGTCGTTGGCGGCGGCGGGCTTGGTATCACCGAACGCGGCGGCGCTGATGCGATCGCCCGGCATCCCCGAGTCGACCATGGTCTTCACCACGGTGAGCGCGCGCGCCGACGCCAGCTCCCAGTTCGACGGATACTGCGCGGTGGAGATGGGCACGTTGTCCGTGTGGCCCTCCACCTGGAAGGTGCGCCTGGGGATCGAGGCGAGCAACTGCGCGACTTCGGCGATCGCCGCCTTGCCGTCCTTCGACAGGCTGGCCGAACCGGAGCCGAAGAGGACGTCCGTCGCGAGCACCACCACCATGCGACCTTCGACGATCTTCACCTTCAGCTTCCCGGCGTCGATCAGCGAGCGGAACTTGGAGAGAAGGGTCTTGTACTCGGTGATGCGCGCCTCGGCCTGCTCCTTGCGCTTCTGCAGCTCGGCGAGCGCGGCCTGCATGTCCGCCACCGACGCCTGCAGCGAGGACCTGTCCTTCACCATCGAGGCGATGTCCGACTCGAGCTTCTGGATCCGCTGCGACAGATCGGAGACCCGCTTCTGCTCCTCCTCGAGCGTGCTGCGGAGATCGACTTCTGTGTTCTTCGCGGCCTGCAGCTGGCGCTCGTACTCCGCGTTCCGCTTCTCATGGTCGCGGACCGAGTCGCTCTTCGACTGCAGCTCCTGCAGCGTCGCGTCGTGCTCCGCCTTGAGCGTGTCGTAGGTTCCTTGAGAGACGCAGCCGGTAAGCGCGAGGGTGACGAGGGCTCCGAACAATCGTTTCATGTCCCGTATCATCGCCCCGTGATTCAGCTTGTCGAGGGACAACACGGTCGTTGAAAAGTTCCACCCCTCACGCGAGCTCGAATGTTCCGCCCAGACGAAGGTGTTCGAAGCGCGCCTCCTCTGCGGCGCACTGGGGCGCATCGGAGAAGAAGTCGAACCAGCGCTCGCCGAGCGCCCGAGCGTCCCTCCTTCCGAGATCGATCAGGACTTCCGCGAAGCCGCCGTCGATGAGGAGATACGAGAGGAGATCTGCGCTGCTGCGGGCCTCGCGCTCGGCCAGGCGCCGGATGAAGTGGCCCGAAAGGCCTCGCGCCCGCCGCTTGAATTCGGCCGAGCGCGCGAACTCCGCCGCGAGTCGCCCGAGGTCCTCCGATGGGTGGACGAGGATGTTTCGCACGTAGCGCAGCGGGGTCTTCCGGTGCGGCGCGAGCGCGCCGTTGAGGACGGAGATGAACGTGGGGCCGAACGCGCGGGTGCCGGCGTCGATCAGCCCGTTGAAGCGGCGGAGTCGCTCGAGGTCCTGCTCGGTCCGATCCATCGTCAGCGCGTTCAGCGTCTTGCCAGCGAGGAAGGGGAGGGTGGCGTAACCGATCTCATCGCCCGGGTGCGGAGGCGGGGTTTCGGGGTGTCTCAGCGAGACGACGATCACCCGATCCGCGCCGAGCCGCAGGGCCGGACTGAGCGGGACGTTCAAGCGGATCCCGCCGTCCGCGAAGAGCGACTTGCCGATGCGCACGGGCGGAAACACCAGCGGAATGGCGGCGGACGCGAGCGCGTGCCTCGGGCCGATGCGCGCGTGTTGCGCGATGTAGTGGGGATCCCTCGACCAGGGCGGCGTCCGTTGCTCCGCGTGTTGGATGAAGGTGAAGGTCCTGCCGGTGGCGATCTGCGTCGCGCTGACGGCGAGCGCATCCAGGTGTCCGGCGCGCAGGTTCCGCCCGATGCCGGGCCAGTTCAACGTCCGGAGCGTCAGCTCCCGCAAGCCTCGCGGATCGACGAGCCCGCCGTGCTCCTGGTCGCCGCCGGGCTTTCCGATCAACTCCCGGGTGATCCGTCGGACGAGGTCCGCCGACCTGACGTGGAGGACGTGATTCAGCTCGAGTCCCCGCCAGGCTTCGAGCAGGCGTCGCACCTGACGCCGGTGATCCTCGGCGTCCGCGGCGAGGTGGCACGCGTTCATTGCTCCCACCGACGTGCCCGACAGGATGGGAAGCGTCAGGGGCCGGCCGAGCCGCGGCTCGAGCTCTTGCCTGAGATACGCCACCACACCCGCTTCGTATGCGCCACGCGCGCCCCCTCCGCCCAGGACGAGTGCGGTCTTCAGCGGGTCCATGAATCGATCATGCTGTCGACAACGCGCCGCGGCAGCACATGCCTGCCTGTCTGCTCAGGGCCCTACTTGTCGATGCGGACGAAGTCGCCCTTCAAGGCAACTCCGGCCACGAAGGTGCCGGCGTGGCACTCGAAGTCCGTGGCGTGCTTCCATTCGGTGCGCTTGTAGTAGCTGGAGATTTCGACGACTGCGTTCGCGCCGTTGCGCTTCGCCGCCTGCTGCAAATCGATCAGCGCCGAAAGCGCCGCCCACTTGCATGCGAACTCGTCGGTCTTGTTCGCGGCGTTGGTCTTCTTGTTCACGATTTCGGTTCCGCGGGTCTCCAGGACCTTCGGCGTCTTCGCACCGGCCAGGAAGAACTTCACAGACCCGTCGAGCTTCTGCTTCGCCTCCGGCATCGCCAGCACGTCGGCCAGCGGGATCTTGTAGACGGTGTCCCGGGCCAGCGCGGGCGTAGCGAACGTCACGGCAAACAGCGACAGCGCCATCAGCTTCTTCATGGGTTTCCCCCCCTATTCCCAACGGCGGAAAATCAAGGACGTGTTGATTCCACCGAAGGCGAAGTTGTTGCTCATCACGAGGTCGGTCTCGATCCTCCGGCCCTCGCCCGTGATGTAGTCCAGCTTTCCGCAGCGCGGATCGACCGAATCCGGGGTGAGATGGAGCGTGGGGGCGAACCAGCCCGCGCGCATCATCTCGACGGTCATCCAGGCCTCCAGCGCACCGCACGCGCCGAGGGTGTGGCCCATGTAGCTCTTGAGCGAGGAGAACGGGGTCTTCTCTCCGAAGACGCTGTTCGTCGCAGCGCTCTCGGCGATGTCGCCGTGCTCGGTGGCGGTGCCGTGGGCGTTGACGTAGCCGATGTCCGACGGCGAGGCGCCCGCGTCCTCCAGCGCCAGCCGGATGGCCTGGGCCATGGTGGCGGCGTTGGGCTGGGTGACGTGCCGTCCGTCGCTGTTGGTGCCGTAGCCGACGATCTCCGCGTAGATCTTCGCGCCGCGCGCGCGGGCGTGCTCCAGCTCCTCGAGCACCAGCGTGCAGGCGCCCTCGCCCAGCACCAGGCCGGTTCGCTCCGCGTTGAACGGTCGCGGGGTGAGGTGCGGCGTGTCGTTGTTCTTCGTGCTGGTGGCGAACAGGGTGTCGAACACCGCGGCCTCCGTGGCGTCGAGCTCCTCGGCACCGCCCGCGAGCATCGCCACCTGGCGGCCCATCTTGATCGCCTCGTACGCGTAGCCGATCCCCTGGCTTCCCGAGGTGCAGGCGCTGGAGGTGGTGACGATGCGTCCGGTGATGCCGAAGAACACGCCCACGTTCACCGGCGCCGTATGCGACATCATCCGGATGTACGTGGTCGCGGTGATCCCGTCGGTGGTCTTGTCGGTGATCATCCGGCCGAAGTCGGCCATGTTCTCCGGCGTCCCTGAAGACGATCCGTAGGCGATGCCCATCTTCCCGCTCTTCACCAACGGGTCGCCGAGCAGGCCCGCGGACTCGAGCGCGAACTCGCTGGCCCGCGTCGCCATCAACGCGACCCGGCCCATGCTGCGGGTGGCCTTCCGGCTGTAGGTCTGGGGAGGGAGGTCGAACGGGGCAGCAGGGGCTCCGACCTGCGTGTTGAGCCCCTCGTACTCCTTCCAGCTCTCCATGACCTGGACGGCATTGCGCAGCGAACGCAGGCGCGCCTCCACCGTCTTCCAGTCATTGCCGATGGGACTGATCGCGCCAAAACCGGTGATGACGACCCTCTTCATCCGAACATTCCACCATTCACGGAGATGACCTGCCGCGTGATGTAGCCGGCATCCTTGCTCATGAGAAAGCTGACCGTGGCGGCCACCTCCTCGGGTGATCCCAGCCGCCGGGCGGGGATCATCTTCAACGCTTCTTCTGCAATGCGCGCGTCCACCATGTCCGTTTCGATCAATCCGGGAGCGACGCAGTTTACCGTGATCTCCCGACTGGCCAACTCGACCGCGAGCGCCTTGGTGGCGCCGATGATCCCTGCCTTGGCGGCGCTGTAGTTCACCTGCCCGCGGTTGCCGATCAGCCCGGAGACCGAGGAGAGCGTGACAATCCGCCCGGGCTTGCGCCGGCGGACCAGCGGCATCGAGAGCGGGTTGAGCACGTTGTAGAAGGAGTCGAGGTTGGTGCGGAGCACCGCATCCCAGTCCTCCGGCGGCATGGCCGGGAATGCGTTGTCCCGGGCGATCCCGGCGTTGCACACCACGCCGTAGTAGCAGCCGTGCGCCTCGATGTCGGCGAGCAGGGCCTGCGCGGTCGCCTCGCGATGGGAGACGTCGAACTGCAAAACGCGGGTCTTCCTGCCCAGCTCGCGGATCTGCGCGGCCACCGCTTCGGCCTCTTCGACCCTGCTGCGGCAGTGCACGACCACGTCGTAACCGTCGCGCGCCAGCCGCAGCGCAATCGAGCGTCCGATGCCGCGGCTGGAGCCCGTCACCAGAATCGTGTTGTCACTCATGGGTTTCCTGTGGCTCGAACACCGTCAGCGCGGCCGTGGCCACCTTCGCTCCATCGATCGAGATGCTGCAGTCGAACTGCCCCAGGCCGTTCTCGGCCCAGAACGTCTGACGGACCTCGACGCTCAGGCATTCACCGGCCTTGAACGTCGGACGGTTGCACTCGTAGTGCCGGGTTCCCAGGAGGAAGCCGATCTTCGGCGCCTCCCCACGGCGCCGGGCATTCCAGCCCGCCCAGGCGCCCGCTGTCTGGGCCATGAACTCGACGCCGACCCAGCCGCCCACGCCGCCCTCGCCGTAGAAGAGGCTGTCCTCGCGGATCGTCACCTCTGCCACAGCCCCGGTGTCGTTCGCCTCGAGGACGCGGTCCAGAAGGCTCATGCGGCCGGCGTGCGCCACCAGCTCCGAGATCTCGTATTCGAATGAGGTCTTCATCAGGCGCGCCCCAGGATGAGGACGGCGTTGCTTCCGCCGAACGCGAAGGAGTTGCTCAGGGCGTACCGCAACGGCCGCCCCCATGTCTGGCCGGGAGAGACCAGCGACAGGCGGGGCAGCTCCGGATCGGGTTCTCCGTCCCACCAGTGGGCCGGAAGTCGTCCTGTCTCGTTGTCGGTCAAGGCGAGCCAGCAGATCGCCGCCTCGATCGCGCCGGCGCCCCCGAGGGTGTGGCCGGTGAGCGGCTTGGTGGAGGAGGCCGGAACCTCCCCGCTGAGCAGCGCATGCACCGCGCGGCTCTCCATCGCGTCGTTCTGCGGCGTCGCCGTTCCGTGGAGGTTGACGTAGTCGATCTCCGGGGGACCGATCCCTGCCCGCTCGAGGGCCGCCTTCATCGCCGCCAGCGCGCCCCGGCCGCTCGGCTCAGGCGCCGAGATGTGGTGGGCGTCCGAGGATTCGCCCCAGCCGGCGAGTCGGACCGGGCCCGGGTCGCGCGTCATCAGGAAGAGCGCCGCGCCCTCTCCGATGTTGATTCCGCGGCGATGGACGCTCATCGGATTGCAGCGCGCCTCGCTCACCGAAGCCAGCGCAGTGAAGCCCGCGACGGTGAAGCGGCACAGCGAATCTGCGCCGCCGGTGATCACCGCGTCGCAGACGCCCGAGCGGAGAAGTCGGGCGGCGCTGGCAAGCGCCTTGGCGCTGGAGGCACAGGCGTTGGAGATCACGATGGCCGGGCCTGCCAGACCGAGCAAACCGCTCAGGGCCATCGCTGGCGATCCCAGCTCCTGCTGGCTCAGGTGGAAGGTCGCCGGAAGCGCGCCCTGCGCGACGAAGTCGGCCATCGCGACCTCGCTCTCACCGATGCCGGAGGTACTGGTTCCCAGCACGATCCCCACCCGCTCGGGACCGAAGCGGGCGATCGCCGCGTTCACCGCCGGGCGGATCTCGGCGAGCGCGGTCAGCAGCAGCGCGTTGTTGCGGCTGCGCAGCGGCGGCGGGAGCACGGCGGTGTCTTCCAGGGGAGCGGTGACCCGGCCCACGTGCAGCGTGCGCTCGGCGAAGGCGTCGCTCGGGGCCACGCCGGAGGGCGCATCGCGGAAGAGCGCGTCGCGGACGGCCTGTCTGCCGGCGCCCGGGGCGCACACGATGCCGAGTTCGTTGAGAAAGACGGGCCGATTCATGGTGTCACTCTTCGTTGCGGCGCGACTGGATGGTCAGCCGGTAATGCTCGGCCTCGTTGACCAGCTCCGCGCGACCGACCCAGCGGGGCTCCCCATCGTACCGTACCGTCACCCACGCGCGGCCGTCGGAGCTGAGGACCCGGCTGCCCGGGGCGTCCTCGAGCACCCATCCCGGCGGAAGCGCCGCGCGGACGGACTCGGCCGGCCAGTAGACGAGCTGGATGTCACGGAGCACCGGCGCTGCCTGCAGCTGCGCGGGGACCTGGGGCGCGCGCTGCGCATCGAGGGTCTTTCCGTCCCACACCAGCGTGAACACGCGCTGGCCGAGCGCGAACCCGGCCAGGCGCAGCGCTTCGTCGTCGATCTCCAGCAGGGCCTCCAACGAGCGCGCTTCGTCCGGTGCGCCTGCATGGGTGAAGGTCAGGTGCTGCGCCAGGCTCACCGGCTCCCCGAACTGAGCGGGCGCCAGCTGGAGCATGGGCAATGACACCTCCGGCGCCACCGGCCGCGTCGGGGCGGTGGCGCAGGCGACGAGCGAC
>JBAWAM010001015.1:0-2768 GCA_049589315.1 Myxococcaceae bacterium | reverse complement strand
GACGCGACCGGCGTCGACCAGGGCCTGCAGCCGCTGCCGATTCGACTGGCGCGCTCGGGAGAACGCCTCACCGTGGTACGAGAGGGTGACCTCCGCGCCCGCCTCCTCTACCAGCTGGATGGCTGCCTCCAGGGCGCTGTCCCCTCCCCCGACCACCAACACGCGGCACCCGTCGTACTGCGCCGGATCGATGAGCTGGTAGCTCACCTTCGCAAGGTCCTCGCCCGGAACCCCCAGCTTGCGCGGCGTGCCGCGGCGTCCGGTCGCGAGGACGACCTTGCGCGCGCGGACGGGGTCCCGGCTCGTGTAGACCGTGAAATCGCCATCTTCACCGTCGATGCCGGTGACGCGCGTCTGTTCCTCGACGTGGATGTCTGCCTTCGCAGTCGCGCGGCTCCACGACTCGAGGAGCTCCTCCTTGGAGATGAGCCGCTTGCCGAACCGCCCCACCAGGGGCAGACGCACCGACTCGGTCATCACCACCTTCTGGCGCGGATAGTTGGCGATGGCGCCCCCCATCGAGCCCTGCTCCAACAGCCGGAAGCTCAGGCCTTGCGCCCGGCAGCCCAGCGCGGTGGCCAGACCTGCCGGTCCCGCGCCGACGATCGCGACATCCACGAGGTCCGCGTCGCCCTCATGGGCCTGGACGGACGCGATCCGCGCCTTCAACGCGTCGGCGACGTCGAGCCCCTGCCGGATGGCGTTGCGGATGAGGCCCATCCCCCCCAGCTCGCCCACGACATGCACACCGCGCCGGCTCGACTCGAACGACGCGTCCACCTCCGGGAGATCGACGCCGCGCTCGCTCGTCCCGAACACGAGCTGGATCGCTCCGACGGGACATTCGAGGGCGCACTTCCCATGCCCGATGCAGTTCGCGCCCCGGACGAGGTGAGCCTTCCCGTCGACAATGCCCAGGATGTCGCCCTCGGGGCACGCGGAGATGCACGAGAGGCTCCCGATGCATCGATCGGTGTCGATCACCGGGTGCAGGCTCTGCGGGACGTGGAGGTTCTGCTCCACCGCCTCCCTCAACCTGACCTCATCCTGCCGTTCGCGCCGGCGGCGGACGTAGACGAAGCCCAGCGAGGCGAGCGTCAGGGTCGAGAACGTCAGCGACAGCAACCACGGGAGGACGCCCATCGTCCAGCTAAGATATGCAAATGCAGGACCAGTGCAAAATCACCGCCTGTCACGCGCGTGCGACAGTCGGAGACAGCGCGCGCATGCACCAGTCGTCCTGGGAGAGGACAAACGCGGCCAGACCTTCAGCAGCCGTCTCCCCGGTGTATCGGCTGGCTGGTGCGGCCCCACAGCGGGGTCTCCGTGGCATAGGAGAACCCGAGCATCCGCACCCCACCGCCGAACGAAGCGCCGGCGTTCACGGAGACGCTGTAGCAACTGCGCGTCAGGCCCGTGATCACGTTGTGCTGCACCTCGAGGGTACTGACCGCCTCGTGCTTCAGCTTGAAGGCGAGGTGGGCATTGGCGATGTCCGCGCCAGGGGTCCTGGGCGGGAGCCCCGCCCCGACCTCCAGCCTGGGCGCTTCCAGGAGCAAACCCACTCCCGAGGTGATCCGCGTCACCTGCTCGCCGCCCTCCGCTGAAAGCGCCGGCGCGGAGGGAGCCCCGGCCACCACCGAGAGCTCTCCGGTCGCCGAGCGCTGCACGCCGAGCCGCCCCTGGTAGGCCCAGCGTGCGCTGACGCGAGCGACGTCGGACTGACTGGACAACGTGCTCTCCAGCTCGAACCCCGCGCCGATGGAGATGTACATGGGCAGCGGCCCCACCGCGAACGGGAAGTTCACGGAGAGCGGCGGCCCGAACTTCGTGCCCGCGCTCGCGCTCAAGGCCTGGAGCTCCATCGAGCCTTCCATGTTGATGTCCACGCCCTCCGCCACCATACGGAAGTCGGTGATCTGCCCCTCGACGAACTCGTAGTTGCCCTGGAGCCGGAACCCCTTGATCACACCCGTAGCGTGGACCTTCACCTGCCCGGTGGCCACCGGCGCTTCGGAGTGGATCTCCACGCGCGTCTGACCGTCCTCCGGCGTGATCGTGGCCGACACGGGAAGGCTCCCCAGGGTGCCACTCCACGTGACCGGCGTGCCCGGCGCATCGTTCAGCAACGGCACTACCCCACCCGACCCGACTGCGCCGATGGTCCCCTTGCGCCCGCCTTCAACTCCATAGTCCCAGGACAGTTTGCCTCGCGTCGCCGCTTCCAGAAGGCTGGCCGGCTCGGTCCCGAGTTCCAGCGTGCTTCCCGGCCGCGCCACCGACATGACCCTGAACAGGCCGACTCCGGGCAGCAGCACGATCTGCCCCGTCGCGACGTCGTCGAGCGAGGACGGCGCCGGACCGAAGCGATACACGCCATCGTCTGGGCGGGGCTCGAGGAGGGTGTCACTCACCTCCTTCGCATCGGCGAGGACGGTCTCGGGCTTCCAGTCCACCTCGAAGGTCGCGCTGTCGGGCGCGGGCTCCCCGAACTCGTCGCCGCTGCCGCACCCTACGGACGCGAGCACGAGCGCAGTCGCCCACGCCCAGATCACCCTTCGATTTGCGTGCATGTCTCCCCCAACCACTTCGAATCAAAAAACGACGAGGGTCCACCCACTCATCGGCGCGGGGTTGTACCGGTTCGACCACTTCGAGGTCCATTCATGCGTCTGAAGGTTCTTGCGCTGTTTGTCATTGCCGTCGCGACGGCGTGTGGTGTTTCTCCTGAGCCGCTCGATGGGGGCACGCTGACGCCCCCGAAGCCG
>JBAWAM010001014.1:0-2461 GCA_049589315.1 Myxococcaceae bacterium | reverse complement strand
CCGACTTCGCGGAGGACGACGCGAGCCCCGCGCGAGAGCGGGTAGACGATGTCCTCCAGATGCATGTCGAAGGAGACGCTGGCCGAAGCGGCCCAGCAGTCGCCGGGGTGTGTCCCGTAGAGCGTGTCGAACGAGGCGAAGGCGTGGACGATGTTGCGGTGGGTGAGCTCGACACCCTTGGGCTCGCCGGTGGAGCCGGAGGTGTAGAGGAGGACGGCGAGCTGCTCGGGCCGAGGCTGCAGCGGAGTGGCCTCTGCACCAGTGGCGTCCGGGGCGACCATGGGGACATCAAGGTCGAGGTCGGAGAAGAGGGACGGGCGTGAGACGACGAGGTGCGCGCCGGCGCTGCGGAGCAACGCTGCGCGACGGGCCGGTGGATGGGAGGGCTCGAGCGGGAGGTAGCCGGCGCCTGCCTTGAGGATGGCCCAGAGCCCGACGAGCAGCTCGCTGCTGCGCTCGAGGCAGAGGCCGACGACGGACTCGGGACCCGCGCCGAGCGCGGCGAGGTGACGGGCGAGTCGCGAGGACTTCTCGTCGAGCTCGCGGAAGGTGAGGGTGGCGTCGGGGGCGACGACGGCGACGGCGTCCGGGGTGCGCGCGACCTGCGCTTCGAAGAGCGAGGGCAGGGTGGCCTCGACCTCGAACGGGCGGTCCGTGTCGTTGAAGGCCTCCACCACCCGCGTGCGCTCTGCCTCATCGAGCAGGGAGAGTCGCGACACCGGCGTGGCAGGAGACTGGAGCGCCTGCTCCAGGAGCGCGACGAACTGCGCCACCATCCGCTCCGCGGAGCCTCGCTCGAAAAGCTCGGCGTTGTACTCGACGTAGAGCTCGAACCCTTCGGGATCCTCCACCACGCTGAAGGACAGGTCGAACTTCGCGGTGCCCCAATCGATCTCGCGCGCCGTGGCGCCCAGGCGCGCAAAGGGCCGCTGGGGACTGCGCTGCTCCAGGTCGAACATCACCTGGACCACAGGCGCGTGCGACAGGCTGCGAGGGACGCGAAGCGCTTCGACGACGCGCTCGAACGGCGCCTCCTGGTGGTCCAGGGCGTCGAGCACGGTCTCCCGAACCTGCTGCACGAGTTGAGCGAACGTCTCGTCCGCGGCGATCCGGGTGCGGAGCGCGAGGGTGTTGACGAAGAGTCCAACGACGCCCTCGGTCGAGGGATGCGTGCGGCCAGCCACCGGCGTGCCGACGCAGACATCCTCCTGCCCCGAAAAGCGATGCATCAGCGAGGCAAAGGCGGCGTAGAGCGCCATGAACGGCGTCACCCGCGTCTTGCGACACCAGGCGCGGAGGGCCCGCGCCAGCTCCGGTCGAACGCGGAACCTTCGGGTCAGCCCACCCCGCTCTCCGAGTACGGACGGGCGGGGGAAGTCCGTCGGAAGCTCGAGGCGATCGGCGATGCCTTCGAGCTGATGCTTCCAGTACTCCAGGCGCGATGCGTTTCGCGTCACCTGCTGTTCCGAACGCTCCCAGTGCGCGACGTCGAAGAAGTCGAGCGCCGGCGTTGGGAGCTCAGGCTTCCGACCGGACTGGTGCGCCTCGTAGCACTCGGTCAACTCCCGCAGGAGAGACTGGCCCGAAACGCCATCCACCACGATGTGGTGGAAGAGCAGCAGCAGGACGTCACGCGACGTCCCCAGGCGAAGGACCCGGAAGCGATAGAGCGGCCCGGACTCCAGGGAGAACGGCTGAGCGCAGAGGTCCCGGACCCACCCCTCCACGTCCGCGTGGGACGCGCGCGCCTCGACGGTGAGGACAGAGCTCGGGACGGGATGGAGTGCGACGCCTGGTCTTCCATCGACGACGGGGAACGCGCTCCGCAGCGTCGGGTGTCGCTCGAGCAATGCCTGCAGCGCAGCGTCGAGCGAGGCTTCGTCCAGGGTGCTCGGAAACTCGAGCACGTATGGCACGTGATACGCGGTCGACTCGGGTGTCAGCCGGCACAGGAACCACATGCGCTCCTGGGCAGCGGAGGGTACGAGGGCGGCGCCGTCGGGCTGCCGCGTCGGCTCCTGGAGCGTCCGCTCGGGACGCGCGCTGTCCACTGCGCGCGCCAGGGAGGCGACGGTCGGGTGGGCGAAGAGGGTCGCGACGGAGAGCTCGACCTCGAAGCGCTTCCTGAGCCGAGCGGCCAGTTGTGCAGCGGTCAGCGAATTTCCGCCGAGATCGAAGAAGTGGCCGTCGCGTGCGACCTCGGAGACGCCGAGGGTCTGGCAAAAGTACTGAGAAACGACCTCTTCGGTTCCGGGAGCGGGTGCTTCGCCCCGCGGCGCCTGCGGGAGGGCGGTGAGGGGGCGCTGCGCCAGCGCGTGACGGTCGACCTTGCCACTGGCGGTCAGCGGGAGCTGGTCGAGGACCTCGACATGCGAGGGGACCATCGCGTCAGGGAGCTTCTCCGCGAGCAGCCTGCGGATGGCCGCGGCATCGCCAGCCGCGGGAGCGGAGACAACGAAGG
>JBAWAM010001013.1:0-2671 GCA_049589315.1 Myxococcaceae bacterium | reverse complement strand
CACGTGGGGGGATTCGCCGCCGGAGTGCTGGTCGCCCCGTTCCTGCGGCCGCGGCTGCTCGCCGACAGCGTGCCGTCGTGGTGGGAGCCGACGGCGCGGGCGGTCCCGTCGCTGTTGCTGCTGGTGGGGATCCTGTACGGCCGGGTGCTGCTGGTCGACCTTCTGCCGCCGCTGCGGCTCGAGCGCGACGACGCCTGGGGGCTCTCAGTCCCGGTTCCTTCGGCCTGGCGCCCGGGCGCCAACCGGTTCGGGCAGCTCGCGTTCTTCAACGGGCTCCCGGGAGTGGGGCGGGCGACCTTCGCGGCGGGGGCCTCCGTGGGCGAGGACGCTCCGGACGTCGAAGACTGGGCGGAGCGCTTCATCGAGGAACAGCTTCAGCCCGGGGTGCTCGGACCGCACGTCCTCAGGGTCAGCCACCACGCGCCCGTGGCTGCGCGGATCGGGGATCGCGACGCCCTGCTCGTGCGTGCGGACGTCGACGAGCGTTTCGGTCGCACGAAGCTGCTGGCGTGGTTCGTCCCGCGCGGGAACGTGATGTACCAGCTCGTGTTCAGCTACCCCGAGGCCTACCCCCGCTACGCCCACGTCATCGAGAAGATGGTCGAGGGCATCCGCTTCGGCGAGCCCCGCGAGCTGCGGGAGGCCCGCGCGGCTGCGCTGCTTTTTCCCAACGCGAGCTGGGCGCTGGGCCGGTTGGGGTCGGTGATGCAGACGCTGGGAGAGCCCCACGCCGCGGCGGATCTGCTGAGCGCGGCAGTGCGGGCCGAACCGGGGGCGGTGACGTGGCGGGCGCAGCTCGCGCGGGCCCTGCTCCAGTCGGGGGAGATCGAGGCGGGCTGTCGCGCCGCCCGGGACGCGGTCCTCTACGGCCCCCAGGACGCACAGGCGCTGGAGGCCGCCGCGCGGTGCGAGCTCGCGCGGGGGAACCCCGTGGCGGCGATGGAGCGGCTGTCGGAAGCGCTGAAGTCGGCGCCGAACGATGCGCGTCTGCTCCGGGCCAGAGATGCGCTTCGCGTTACGATGGAACAGCCATGAACCTTCGAACCCTCTTCGTCCTGCTGGCCGTGACGGCGGCGCTTCCGTCTGCTGCCGAGGAGTCCCTCTCCGCGAAGGACATCGCCCGGCGTGCGCGCGAGCGGGGCGGGCTGAACCTGGGCGGGCTGACCGCGGAGCTGAAGCTGACCACCACCCGCGATGGCAAGACCAGGGAGCAGGTGCTCCGCACGAGCGCGAAGGAGATCGACGGCCGGGTGCACTCGCTGGCCCGGTTTCTACAACCGGCCACCGTGGCGGGCGTGGCCGTCCTCACGATTGAAGGCCTGGGAGACGACGCCGACGACCTCTCCATCTGGCTTCCGAAGCTCAAGCGAGTGCGCAAGGTGGCGGCCTCGCAGCGAGGTCAGTCGTTCATGGACACCGACTTCAACTACGCGGATCTCGGGGGCACCGGCGCGGAGGAAGAGAAGGTCGAGCGCCTCGGCGATGAGAAGGTGGACGGGCGCGACGCGTACGTGCTGCGCGGGGAGGGGGGAGCGGGTTCTCCCTACGGCAAGGTGACCTTGTACGTGGACAAGGAGACCTGGGTGCCCCTCAAGGTCGAGTACCAGGACCGCGATGGCAAGCCGTTCAAGCGGTACCGCACGGTGAAGCTGAAGCGCTTCCAGGAGCGCGTGATCGCTGCCGAATCGGTGATGGAGGACCTCCGGAGCGGCTCGAAGACGACCCTGCAGATCCTGAAGCTGGAGGCGTCGACTCTGGGCGACGAGGCGTTCAGCGAGCGCGCGTTGGAGCGCGGCTGACCGGCCGACCGATGTCGCGCGCCCCACTGCTCCTCGCGCTCGTGGTGCTCTCCGGCGGAGCTGCGCGCGCGCAGGACACCGACGCGCCGATGCTCGAGATTGAAGAGTTCGAGCCCGTCGAATCGACGAGCGTGAGCGCGAGCGACGCTTCCCCCCAGCCCGACTCCGAGCCCGAGCCGATCCGGGCCCGCGTCTACGGGAGCGTCCGCGGGCGCGCCGGCGTCGACACGAGGTTCGACTCCGCGCGCGGAGATCCCTTCGCGGAGAACGTGCTCGACCTCAGCACGCGCGCTGTGTTGGGGGTCGACGCGAAGCTCTCGTCCAGCGTCCGGGTGGTGGCCGAAGCGCGGGGCTGGTGGCGCGCGTCCGCGGAGCGCGCCATCGATCGTCCGAAGGGGATGTTCGAGGTCGACGTGGGCGAGGCGTTCGTCGACCTGTACACGCCGCGCTTCGATCTCCGCGTCGGCAACCAGCTCGTCGCGTTCGGCGCCAACCCGGCGTACGCGCCCGCGGACCAGCTCAACCCGAGGGAGCTGCGCGAGTCGCTCCTGCTCGGCGAGTTCGAGGACGGGAAGCTCCCCCACCTGGGCGTTCGGGCTCTCGGAAACGCGGGCCGGGTGACCTGGACCGCCGCGTACTTCCCGTTCTTCAAGCCGCATCGCTACGCCCTCACCGGACAGGACGAGGGGTTCGCGCAGCCGGCGCTGGAGATGGCGCCGGACGAGCTCGAACCGCTCCTGCGGGAGACCGAACGTCCGCGTGCACTTCCGTGGCTGGGCGATCTCGGGCTTCGCGCGACCCTCGATGCGGGGCCGATCTCCGTCGGCGCGTCGTGGATCTGGGTCAACGAGAAGCTGCCGACGGTGACGCTG
>JBAWAM010001012.1:0-2221 GCA_049589315.1 Myxococcaceae bacterium | reverse complement strand
TCACAAGCCGCTCCAATTGTCGCTGCTCTGAGTGCGTCGTCTCGTACTTCGGACTGCGCGCTCGTGGTTGGACCCTGACCTGATTGGATCCGCTGGGATTCTCGTCGTTTTCGCTCGGCCGCGCGCTTGCACACGCCGCCTCGGACATTCCTTTTCGAGGTGGCCGATGAAGAAGTTCGCGTTCCCGATCCTGGTGTTGCTCTCCGCAGTTCACCTTGCCTGTGGCCCGAAGCTTTCCGAAGCTGCGTTCCCGAAGACGTGGCATCCCGCGACCGCGGTGGACGCCGGCACGCCCGCGCCTGTCGCGCCGCCACCGGGTGAGCCCTCAGCCAACGAAGAGAATCCGATCGAATTTGCCGAACGGGCACTGGCGCTCATCCGCACTGCACAGGGCTCGCCGGAGGAGCTCGGAGACGTCGCCGTGAGCCTGGTGATCACCGCCAGCGCGCTGGCCGCCTCCGGCGAGATCGTGACGACGGGAACGCTCACCGCGCCGCGGACCCCGGGAGGGGAGTGGGCGTACTCACCGCGCCCGGACGATGCGCTGGTCTACGTGACCTCGGACGTGGAGGAGCGCGTGTTCAAGTTCCAGCGCGTCTTCGGGGATCTCTCGTCGGTCGAGCGCTTCGTCACCCGCGCACACGACCTCGAGTTCACCGTCACCGAGGAGAACGCGGACCTTTCATTTCACTCACAGCGCGCCTTTGGCCGGCTCGAACGAAAGCTCCTGGGATCTACGGTGCTGAACGGGCTTCCCTGTACGCTGGACGTCTCGGATCTCGACTCCGGCCTCGCGAAAGTAGAGGCCCAGTCATTCCGCGAAGAGCATCAGAACGGCTGGTCTGGATCGCTGATCTGCGGAGACGAAGCGTTCGCCTTCACGGAGTCGTGGAGCGTGGTTCGGAGCGGCGCTCAGGACAGACTCCAAACCGAGAGCAGCGAGCGCCAATTCAGCTACTACTGGGAGAACGAGGACACCGCGTATCGGCTGCCAAGCGGCAAGCTGGCCGTATACCGCGACGTGAACGGCGTCACTGAGTTCGTCGCGTCGGGCGACTTCCTGCTCGGCTACGAGAAGATCGGCGGAATCTTCGAGGAGACGGACACCAGCACGAATGGCGACGTCTACACCGCCTGGCTCGTCACCCAGGACGGGCGCCTGCAGATCGGCCCCGAGGTGTCGCAGTCCAGCGCGCCCTGAAACCCGCGCATCCGCCTGCTAACTGCCAACTGCGAACTGCCGACCGTCCCCGGCCGGCAGCCGGTCACGAAAAAGCCGCCGCGTGCCCCAACAGCACCGGCGGCTCAGACAAGACCTATTCCGGCGACTGCGTGACCAGCTTCTCTTCGCCGCACACCCGGCAGCGGAAGTGGATGAACAGGTCGTTCCCGCTGTCTTCAGGAATCTCACCCGGCGTGACGCCCAGCTCGGTCTTCGCCAGCTCCGGTACCTTCTCCGGGATCTGCTTGTCGGTGAGCGCCTGGACGAAGTCCATCTCCCGCTCGTGGTGCTCGCGGCCTTCCGGCTCCAACACCCATGCCGGTTCGACGCCTTCGGGCAGCCGCTTCAGCTGCTCCAGGTGCCAGGCCGATTCGGCCAGATACGCCAGCCGACGCAGCCGGGCCTCCTCGGGAAGCCCGTAGAAGGCCGCGAAGCCCTCCGTCAGCGCAGGTCGATTCCCGCTGGTCGCATTCGACGCCAGCTCGAGCGCGGTCTCCTGGGATTCCAGTGCCTCCTCCCAGTTGTGCTCCGGGGTGAAGCCTGCCTCGAGCAGCGCCGTGAACAGCACCGCCGCGTTCAGGCGCCGACGGACCTCTGCCAGGTGGTCCACCGTCTCGAACGGCAGCCGCAGAGACGCGAGCGCCCCGGTCACCCGCGGGTCCACCGCGCCCGTGAGATCATCGACCTCGATCTCCTCGCGCAGCATCGACTTCAACGCCTTCGCCGCGGAGAACCGGAACTCCGACTCCACGTTCAGCTCGCGCAGGTACATCGCCGCGTGGGCCGCTTCCTTCGAGCCGAGCTGCAGCGCGCGCTGCGCCCGCTTCACCGCCTCGGGATCGGAGACCGGCACGCGGCCCTCGAGCCGCGCGCGCACGGCCTCGCGGTAGACCGACTCCATGCTGGTCCCCACCGACACCTGCGCCCCGAGAGGCGGCCGAAGCCCGGGCACATCCAGGGTCCACGCCGGGGACGCACCGAGAGCCGTCAGCCCGCGGG
>JBAWAM010001011.1:0-5286 GCA_049589315.1 Myxococcaceae bacterium | reverse complement strand
ACGCGCCCAGAAACACCAAAGCCCCACCGTCGTAAGTACCGGTGAGGCTTCAGGATTTCTGGATTGCGGGGGCAGGATTTGAACCTGCGACCTTCGGGTTATGAGCCCGACGAGCTACCAGGCTGCTCCACCCCGCGTCAGCGATGTGGGGGGCTTGTACCGGCGGACCTGCTCACCGTCAAGGAGTCATTTCTGCCGTCCGAGGCACTGCGCAGCCGTCAGCGTGCTTTGCCTTTCAAAACGCAGAGGTCTTCGATCTGGCTCCGATCGCACTTCGGAACGCGTCCATGGTCGAGGCCCTGCGCGAAAGTGTCAGCGGCATCGAAGTTCCAGCGCTTTCGAACAGCGGCGATCCTGGCGTCGTCTGCGTAGTACCTCGTCCAGCGCACGTTGCTCTGCGGGTCCGTCGGAATCTGGCAGTCGATGTGCTCGATGAACCAGCCCGAGCCACACCGCCCCGCCGTTTCAGCGCAGTAGCACCCGGAGGATTCCGGCTCGAGTCGGGCCAATACCTGAGCCCACGCGCCGAAGCGTAGTCTTCGCAGGCCCCCGGCAGCGCTGTCCCATTCTCCTTGCACCAGCTCGCAAGCGAAGGCTTGCACGCCGACGGGAGCGAGATCGCGAGCCCGAGAATCAAGACGATCGAAGCGGTCCCTGATCTGACGCCCATGCATCGCGCCTTACGCCAGGTCACCTCGCCGCGACAACCTCGGGGCCGCCTTCAAAGGCGAAGGCCCGGACCACCTTGCGGCGATCCGGGCCTTCCAGTTGCGGGGGCAGGATTTGAACCTGCGACCTTCGGGTTATGAGCCCGACGAGCTACCAGGCTGCTCCACCCCGCGTCAGCGAGTGGGCGGCTTGTATCCTCCGCCCACCTCATCTTCAACTTCTTTTCCGCGCGGTTTCATTCTTTTTTCCGCGCGGACTGCGCCGCCGCTCTGACTACGAAGGCTTGATGTTCTTCAGCAGGTCGCCGAGCGTGCCGAAGCCCTTCTTGCCGCCGCCCGCAGGCTGCTGCTTCTTCGTCCACTCCTCGACCTGGGCGCGCTCCTCGGCGCGCTCGGCGCCGGTGATCGACAGGCGGATCTTCCCGCTCGGGTCGATGTCGAGGATCAGCACCTTCAGTTCCTGATCGAGCGAGAAGACCTTCTTGAGGTCGGTCCCTCGCTGGGTCCCGGTCTCGGCGCCGGGAATCAGCCCCTTGCCGCCGGGCCACTTCACGAAGATGCCGAACGGCTCGATCCGGTCGACCTTCGCCATGACGACCATGCCCGCCTTCGGGCGCGGCGCCTGGGCCTCGGCCTTCGCGGCCTCCTCCCGGTGCTCGCTGGTCGCGACGCCGCCGCCCACGGGCTGGCCGTCCTTCACCAGGCGAAGGCCGATCCGCTTCTCGCTCGGATCGATCTTGTCGACCTGGACCTCGATCTCCTGGCCGACCTGGAGCACGTCGCGCGGGTGCGCGATGCGCCGGTCGGACATGGCGGAGATGTGGATCAGGCCGTCCACGCCCGGGCGGAGTTCCACGAAGGCGCCGAACGGCTGCAGCCGGACGACCTTGCCGGTGGCGCGCGTCCCTTCGGTCAGCTCGGCGATCGCCAGCTTGAACGGGTCCTCCAGCCGCGAACGCATGGAGAGGGTGATCCGCTCCTTGTGCTTCGACTTGTCGGGCGAGCTGGGCTGCGGCGGCTCGATGCGGATGACCTCCACCTCGACGTCGTCGTCGACCTTCACGACCTCGCTCGGGTGGCCGACGCGCGCGTGGGCCATCTCCGACACGGGGACCATGCCCTCGATGCCGCCGATGTCGACGAAGGCGCCGAAGTCGCGGACGTTGGTCACCTTCCCGGTGAACACCTTGCCCACTTCGAGGCTGCGACGGAGCTCGGTCGCCTTCTTCCGCTGCTCCTGCTCCAGCACGGCGCGGCGCGACAGGACGATGTTGCGGTCCTCCGCCTCTATCACCCGGAAGAGCAGCTTCTCGCCCACGAACTGCTCGGGCTTCTCCACGAACTTCGTGTCGATCTGGCTCAGCGGACAGAACGCGCGGATGTCGCCGATCGCCACCTCGAGGCCGCCCTTCTTGGCCGCGAGCACCATGCCTTCGACGGGCATGCCGGTGTGACGGGCCTCGGTGAGGATTCCCAGCGACGCGGAGCCCTTGCCGAGCGCGCGGCTCAACACGATGCCCTTGGCGCCGGTCTGCACGACGTGCGCCTCGACCTCATCGCCCACGCCGAGGCGGAGCACGCCCTCCTCGTCCTTGAGCTCGTTGAGGTCGATCATCGCCTCGCTGCGACCGCCCAGGGTCACGAACGCGGTGTCCTTGCCGAGCTGGAAGATCCGGCCGATCACCTTCTCGCCCACGCGCGGCATGCGACGGGCCGCGGCGGAGCCGGCGTCCTTCCCCTTGCCCTTCTCCGCCTCCTCGAACATCTCGGCGAAGCTCTGACCTTCGGGGACCTCCCGGTAGAGCGTTTCGTCCGGGGTATGCGCCGGAACTTCCGGTGTCGCCTGGGCCTGCTCGGGGGCCTGGCCCTGCGCTTCGGTCGACCCGGCCGCGGGAGCCGCGCGCTTGATCACCACCATTGGGCCGCTCTTGGCGCGCTTTTCGGGCGCAACCGTGTCGCGCCTCTCGCCCCGGTCGCGTCGTTCTCCGCGCTCACGGTCGCCAGAAGGAATGCCCTGCATCACGTCGCCAAAGGTTGCCTTCGGCTTCCGCTTGTCACCCGGTCCAGTCTTCTCGTCAGTCACTGCGTACGACCTTCCTGTTTGCTACCGCCCTCGAAGGGCCGCGCACATTACACATGCGCCGCGCCTCGGAAAAGCTACATCGGGTTTCGAAGTCTCAACTGCAGACGGTCGCCCGGTTTCAGGTCCTTTTCGGCCCAGGGCCCGGCGGCCCCTCCAGCCAGGACCTGCTCCGCTTCGACCTTCACGTGCGAACGATCCGGAGCCTCGTCCAGGACCTCCAACTCCATCCCTGCAAACAACTGCTGGGGGAGCTTCGTTTCAAGCAGCACCGCGACGGACAGCCCCTCCGACCCGGTCCGCGGGTCGCCTCTGAGGCTCAACTTGCTGTCAACAGGGTCTGCCCGGAGGACGAATCCCGAGATCGAGAGCTGGAGCGGACGCCGGGCCAAGGTCACCAGCTCGCTCTTCAGGCGGGCGAGCTCCTTCTCCTGGAGCACGCCGTCGTGGTTCGAGTCCGCGTTCGAGCGAAGCAGTGCCGCCCGACGGCCGCTGTCGACATCGAGGGTGACCAGCACCTCGACGACGTCCGGCTTCACCACCACCCGGACGCGCTTGTGGAACCCGCGGGGGTGCGCTTCGGCGACCGTCCCGGTGAGGCCGGCCGCGAGCGACACGGCCACCACCAGCCAGGCGACCGAGCGCAGCCGATCAGTGCCCATGGATGGAGCCCAGCAGTCGCCGCAGGTCGGGGATGCGCCGCGGTTCCCAATCTTCACCCGGCGTGGGACCGAGCGGCTTGACCTGTACCGGTTTCTCCAGCTCGAGCGCCTGCTTCACGGTCCGGTCCACCCAGATCGGGTTGGTGAACGCGAACGGGACCACGAACTGGGCGCGCTCCGGCTTGTACCGGCCGTACTTATCCGTGTAGCCGAAGGTCGAGCCGATCGCGCCGACGGCCTCGCTGACGTCGATCGAGGGCACCTCGTTGGGCGTATAGACCGGCCACATCGAGCGCTCGCCGCTCACCTCGGCGAGGATGAAGCTTCCGTCGGGGATGTCGGTCAGCTCGAACGTCTGTTCCAGCCGCACCAGCTCGGTGCTGAGCGGGACCGCGAACTCCTTCGCCACGAACGGGACCTTCTGCTGGTCCTTTCCGCCGCGCAGGATCACGACCTTCGTCACGTCCACCCACGGCGCGGCCTGCACCTTCACCCGGACGGAGACCTTCCCATCCGGCGCGACGATGCTGCCGCCGACGGGCTGATCATTGACCCAGAGCTCGACGAACGGGCCGTTGGTCACAATCAGCTCCTGCCGCTTGATCGCGTCGATCGCCGCGGCCTCGTCGAAGTGGCGCATCGAGCCATCCGCGCTGGCGCCCATGCGCAGATAGGTGCGGGGCAACCCGGCTTCGTCCTCGGACGAATGCGAATCGCTGTTGCCGAGCCCCGCCACGCGGCGCCCCTGCTTGAGCATCGTGTACCACTCCTCCAGCGCGCCCGGGAACGCGGGGTTCAGCGTCCAGTGCTCCGGGTTCTCCGGGTCCGCGTTCTCCACCACCGGCACCCGCTCCTCGAGAATCTCGCCCACCGCAGGGAGCTGCACCGTTGGCTCCGCGCCGGGCGGCGGGTTGGCCGGAATGCGGTAGTGCTTCAACAACTCGTGGTGCTTGCCGTTGAAGACCTCCACCGCGTCGAAGTCGAGGGAGAAGTTGTCGCGGTGATAGGGCGACTTCGTCTCCTCCTTCCTCGGCGACTGGTCCAGGCTGAACGCGTTCGTCGGAGGCAACGCGCGCAGGTCGTACGCGCTCACGTTGAAGGCGTTGAAGTAGCCCATGATCGTGTCGCGCGGGTGGTTCACCTGCACGATCGTCCGCTCGGGACCGAGCGCTCCCATGGACCGGATGTTCGCGAACAGGTCGGCCGGCGCCCGGCGGAACCAGTTGAACGCGCCGTGCGTCACCGGGCCGGGCTGGTACTTTATCGGCCACGCGTTGAAGTGGCCCATCTCCAGGGTGGTGAGCTCCAGTCCCACGCTGGTCGCGAGCCAATCCGTGAGGTCCTGCCCGTCGACGACCGGCTTCAGATTGGTGACGAAGTTGTGGTCGGTCGAAGCGATGTAGTCGACGCCTTCGGCGGCGAAGCTGAGGACGCGCTGGTCGAGCGCCATGCTGGAATCGACGGAGTGCGCGGAGTGCACGTGGAAGTCGCCGCTGGCGTAGCCGGGCGTCGGCAGGACGTGCTTCAGCTTCAGCGAGACCTTCGTCTCCACACCAGCGCCAAGCTCCACCTCATGGACCGCCAGGTCGTACTCGATGCCTCGCGACGCGTAGACCTTGTACTTGCCCGGGCGAAGCGCCTTCCCGCCGCGACCGTTGCGGATGAAGAAAGACGTTTCCAGATAGCGCCGGGTGTCGGGATCGTTCGCATTGTCCGGGAGGAAGTCCGTCGCGCGGCGCTCCTCGCCGAAGCGCAGGTTGTAGAGGAACGTCCACGGCGGTCCGGCCTTTTCGGGGGCGTCGTGGATCGCCTCGACCGAGATCTTCGCTGGCAACGCCCGCCCCTGATCGTCGGTGACGGTCACCGAGAGGAACGC
>JBAWAM010001010.1:0-3940 GCA_049589315.1 Myxococcaceae bacterium | reverse complement strand
GGGGATCTGCTTCCGGCTGACGGGACGCCGGGAAGAAGTGGACGACCTGGTGCAGGACGTCTTCCTTGCGGCACATGGCGGGCTCGAACGACTTCGCAACCCGGAGTCGCTTCGGGCGTGGCTGGCGGGGATCGCGGTTCGCGTCTGCCGCCGGCGGCTTCGCGCGCTCAAGTTTCGTCAGTGGGTGGGATTGGCCGACGTCCCCTCCTATCTCGAACTGGTCGACGGTTCGCTGACCTCGCCCGATGACCGAGCCCTCCTGGTGAGCGTGTACCGGTGCCTCGACCGCCTGCCGCTGGAGCAGCGTCTGGCCTGGGTGCTTCGACACGTGCAGGGAGAGCAACTCGAAGACGTCGCCACGCTGTGCGGCTGTTCGCTGGCGACGGCCAAGCGCCGGATCTCCGCGGCGGATGCCTTCATCCAGGAGGTGATGCGTGAGCGCTGATCTGCACCGGCGGCTCGAGACCGCACGCGCGCACCTCGAGCCCGAGTGGACCGACGAGCGGGGCAGCGTGATCTACGCGGCGGTCCTGCGTCGCCGAGCCAGGCGTCGCGCCGTGAAACGAGGGGCCGCGGTCACCCTCGGGCTGCTCATCGCCGTCGCCGGCGGCGTGATGCTCGGCGGCCGCTGGCCGGGGTCCCGGACCGAGGAGCCGGGGACGGTGCTGCGATTGGCGGACGGATCCGTCGCGGTGGTCGAAGACTCGAGAAGCGAGCTCGAGGTCCTGGAACAGTCGTCTTCCGCGGTTCGCGTTCGCGTGGTGCGCGGCAGCAGTCGGTTCGACGTGAACTACGATCCCGAACGCGTCTTCGAGGTCGAAGCAGCGGGCGTGCGCATCCAGGATCTGGGCACCGCCTTCTCGGTTGCGAACCTCGGCTCCGAGGTCGGCGTCATCGTGCACAGCGGGCGCGTTCGGGTCGTTGCAGGCGAGCGCTCGTTCGAGCTCGAGGCGGGACAGTCGACTCGAGTGGCCGCGGTCGCGACGACTCCGCCTGCTCCCTCCGTCGGAGCGCAGGTCCCGCCCCAGGAGGAGCGGGGCTCCATCGTCACGCAGCTCTTCGAGCAGGCGGACCGTGCCCGCGAGTCGGGCGATGCTCGCGCCGCGGCCGCGTTGCTGGACCGGATCGCCACCGAGTATCCGGACGATTCTCGAGCGGCGCTCGCCGCTTTCACCCTCGGCAGGGTGGCATTGAAGGAGCTCGCGGATCCCCGCCGCGCGGCGCTGGCCTTCCGGCATGCCCGGGAGCTCGCTCCTGCGGGATCGCTTGCCGAGGATGCCCTCGCGCGCGAGGTGGAGTCCTGGTCTCTCGCCGGAGAGGTACGCCTCGCCCAACGCGGCGCCCACGCGTACCTGGAGCTGTATCCACGCGGACTGCATGCCGCGGACGTTCGCCGCTGGAGCTCGCCTCGATGATCGGACCGCTGGTGGTCGCCGCCGCCGCGATTGCGACGGGAGCCACGCCGTCCCTGATCATCCAGGGAGCGAGCTGCGATGCCGTCCAGGGAGCGACGGTCGAACGCGTCTTGCGGCTGGAGTCCGATCTGACCGGGGTGTCGTCGCTCAGCGTGAGCTGTCTTGCGGACGCCGCCCTCCTGGTCGCTTCGTGGGACGCGGGGGGCACCAGCGAGCGCGACGTGTCCTTGCGCGATGTGAGCCCCGAATCCACTCCGCGCCTGATCGCGCTGGCACTCGCAGAGCTCGTGGCGCGCGGACCTGTCCCGCCGCCGCTGCCTGCAAAGCGCGAGACTCCGAGCGTCGTCGACACGCCGCAGTCCGTCGTCGCCGAAGAGAAGCCAGAGCACGAAGCCGACGACGAAGACGAAGTCGACGACGAGCAGGCGTACGTCGAGGAGCCGTCGGAGGATGAGCCAGTTGCCACCTCAGAGGGCGAGGGGGTTCCCGATCCATCTGCCGAGCCGGCGGATCCGGCGACCGTCGTTGCCCCGCCGGAGGACGGGCGTCAGTGGGTGTGGTTCCTCGGTGGAGCCACCCGTAGATTCGAGAGCGCCCCGTTTACGGCCGGAGCATCCGCATCGCTCGGTGTGCCCATCAACGCGTGGCTGCAGCAGGACCTGGCACTCCGGTTTGATCGCGCCTTGCGGAGCACCTCCTCGGGCACCCTGGAGTTGCAATGCGTTTCGGCTGGACTCGTGCCACACCTCCGTTGGACGAGCGATCGGCTGATCTTCGCGCTCGGCGCTGGGGTGCACGGCGGATGGGTTGCCCTCCGCGGCAAGGCGAGCCAGGAGAACGTCACGCCCGGCGAGCTCTCAGGCGCGTGGCTCGGCGTGGGCGCGGAGGCCTCGGTCGAGCTGATGCTGGGGGACGCCATCGGACTTCGACTCGGCGTCGAAGGAGGACACGTGGTCACGCCCGTCGTCGGACTCGTTGACGATCGGCCGGCGATGGGAGTGTGGGGACCGTGGTTTGGAATGGTGTCGGGAGTAACGTGGCACCTGCGTTGAGCCGTTCGAGACCGCTCGTGGAACTTCCATGCGAACCGACGGAGGAACTCACATGCTGAATCTCAGAATGGCTGTGCTTTGTGTCGCTGCGATCTCCTTCGCATGCGGAGGGACCAGTGGATCGCTCCTGGAGAAGGAACAGGGCACCGCCATGCCTGCTCCGAATTCGCTCCCAAGAGCGCTGCTCGTCGTGGACACCTCCGAGTCGATGAACGTTCCGATCGACCCCGCCGATCCCGAGTGCCTCGGATGCGGATCTCATAACGGGTGGGGCCCTTGCCCGAATTCGTGTCCCACCCGCCTGTCCGCGCTCCAGAGCGCAACGCCGACGTTCCTGCATTCCATCGCCGGCAGCGCTCGCGTTGGCCTCGTCACGTTTCCGAACGCCTCTTCTCCGGAGATGGAGATCTGTCGTGTTCCTACACAGGGCAACGTCGCGGTCGCGATACCCGACTCGGACGATTCCGTCGTGCTCGCAGACGCAGCGACGAGCATCGAAACGGTCGTCTCCGGCGTGAATGCGTTCGGAGGCACCCCGGTCGCCGGAACCCTGGAGATGCTCGCGAACTACCCGCCCCTGCTCGACAGTTCAGCGCGGCGCTACGTGGTGCTGCTGACCGATGGTTTGCCCAACTGCAACGCCAACCAGGACGGCAACGCCTGCACGTGTATCACTGGTGAAGCCCAATGCGATCCGCGCAACTGCCTGGATAGAGCTGCCACGGTTGCGGCCATCCAGGCACTCGCGGCAAAGGGGATCCGGACGCTGGTGATCGGGTTCGGCAACGATTGGAACGAGCCAACGGCGGCCGCCGTGTTGTCGGAAATGGCCATCGCCGGCGGTTACGCACGATCCTGCCCGAGCGGACAGGATGCTGAGTGCGGCCTCGACAATTCCTGCGATCCCGTGACGCACTTCTGCAGCCGCCCCTATTACCGCGCGTCGGATGCGGTCCAGCTCAACGCGGTCTACAGCCAGGTGAGGCAGGAGCTCATCGGTACCGCGCACACGCCGTAGCGTGTCGCCTTTGGTGCATTGCTCCGACACGGCGGTGGTCTTGTCTCGTCCAGGCCAGACCACCGCCCCGCATCCACGGAAACCTTCGAAGCCACGCCGTCGGCGGCAGGAGCGACGGAGACTCCTCGCCTCGAAGGTGTGCGTCGTGGCTGGCAGTGAGGCGCTCGAGGACGTGGCGGCTCACTCAGTCCTTCGTGCAGACGACGTCGTCGATCTGGAGGTCATCACGGCTGGGATCGGTGCGGCTCGGATAGAAGATAAGACGCCACCCGCGCACGCTGCCGTTGAAGCGGAAGAACACCGGCTGCCACTCGTCGCTGTCGATGGCGAGGAACGGGGTCTGCACGCTCCACCCGCCGCTCGAATAGCTGCGGTGGCGAATAGTGCCCTGGCCACGCACCCGATCCGAACAGGAGTAGCTGCCGCTTGGGACGTCGAACTACTCGAGAGAGAAG
>JBAWAM010001009.1:0-6300 GCA_049589315.1 Myxococcaceae bacterium | reverse complement strand
GAGCTCTCGTACTCGACCAGGGTGCTGGACCTGCTGGAACAGGGGCCAGAGGCGCGGGTGGTCGTTCACGTCGGGGGCGCCGCGCCGGATCGCTCGGTGGCGCTCGCCGCGGCCCACCGCTTCCTCGACGAGTCGCCCCGGGACGTCCTGTGGCGGGTCGCGGTCGAGCACGACGACCGGATCTGGTCCGCCCGCGAGGTGTTGCCGCTCGCGCGCGAACACGGGCTGCCGTTCGTTGCGGACAACCTCCACAACGCCGTCCTCGAGTCGGATCCGCCGATGCCGCTCCACGAGCTGATCCGAGAAGCGGGCAGAACCTGGCACGCGCTCGGACTGCGGCCGAAGTACCACCTCGCCAGCCAGGCCCGGAATCACCGGGCGGGTGCGCACGCGGATCGCATTCATCCGGAAGACGCGCGCGCGTTCCTCGATGCGCTGTCACACCCGGCCGACCTGATGCTGGAGGCGAAGGAGAAGGAACTCGCCTTGTTCGCCCTGCGTCGAGATTGCGGCCTCGAAGGCGAAGCGCTCGCGCTGCGCTGACCCGTGCCTCGTCGTTCCGCTCGCGGGCGGGAGGTGCGCCTGTTATTCACGCGCCCCTCATGGCACCTCCGGACGAGAAGCAGGCGATGGACCCCGCAGCCGCCTCGACGTTCTCGAGGTACCAGCTGGGCGTGGTCGCACTGATTGCAGCCCTTCAGTTCACCATCATCCTCGACTTCATGGTGCTGTCCCCACTGGGCGCAATCCTGATGCCGGCGCTCCAGATGAGCCCGCAGCAGTTCGGCTCGGTGGTGTCGGCGTATGCCTTCAGCGCGGGACTGTCGGGCCTGCTCGCCAGCGGGTTCGCGGACCGCGTCGACCGGAAGCGCTTCCTGCTCTTCTTCTACACCGGCTTCCTCATCGGAACGCTCCTGTGTGGGCTCGCGACCAGCTACGAGTTCCTGCTCGCGGCGCGCGTCGTCACCGGCCTGTTCGGCGGGGTGGTGGGCTCCATCAGCTTCGCCATCATCACCGACGTGTTCGAGCCCCGACTGCGCGGACGGGTGATGGGCATCGTGCAGACGGCCTTCTCGGCGAGCCAGGTGCTGGGCCTCCCGCTGAGCCTCTACTTGGCGAACCACCTGGGCTGGCACGCCCCATTCATTGCGCTCGTGGGAGTCGGTCTGGCCCTGGGAGCGGCGGTGACACTGGGCCTCAGGCCGGTGCGTGCCCACCTGAACACCCGGCGAGACGGTGGCCCTTTCCAGCACGTCGTCGAGACGGTCTCGAACCCGCTCTACCTGCAGGCCTTCGCGACGACGGCACTGCTGAGCATCGGCGGGTTCATGCTGATGCCGTTCGGGAGCGCCTTCAGCGTGCGCAACCTCGGCCTCACGCTCGACCAGCTCCCGTTCGTCTACCTCGTCACGGGCCTCTGCTCCATCGCCACCGGCCCTCTGGTCGGCAGGTTGACCGACACCTGGGGCGGACTCCGGGTGTTCACGCTCGGGTCGGCGCTCGCGCTGATCATGGTGCTCGTCTACACGCACCTGGGCGTCACGCCGTTGGTCCTCGTCATTGCCACCAGCGTCCTGCTCTTCACCGGCATCTCGGCCCGGATGATCTCCTCACAGGCGCTGATCTCGACCATCCCGGCTCCCCAGAGCCGCGGCTCATTCATGGCCGTCAGCTCCTCGGTGCAACAGTTCTCTGGCGGAGTGGCCGCGTCGGTCGCCGGGCTCATCATCGTTGCACCCGAGACAGGCCCTCTCGAGCACTTCGACGTCCTTGGCTTCGTCATCGCCGGGGCGACCCTCATCACCCTCGCGCTTATGCACTCGCTGAGCAGGCGCGCGCTCGCTCAGCCCGCGGCTCAGGCCCAGCCAGCGAGTGTTGGGAGCGGGCAGTAGTTCTAGACCCGGCGGGGGCGCGGGCCAGGGTCAGCGCCGGGGGCGAACTCGAGGTGCGTGACCTTCGGTGTGGCCACGATCCGGACCAACGCGAGGCCGTGCATATCGTCGCCTGTGCCCTCGAACAGCCGCTCGCCACGACGAGCAGCGTCGGCACGAACATTGGCGCACAGGCTCGGGAACCGGCGAGCTGCCCTCGTTGTCGATCCGCCCAGTGAGCCGCGTCCGTGGCGTTCGCGGCGGGAGGATGTCGATGCGTGCGGCACTCTTGTGCGTGGTGGTCGTCTTCGGTCCAGCGGCGATCGCGGCTCCCAGAGAGGTGAGTCCGTCGAAGGTTCTCGCCGCTACGGACGAGAAGCTGACCACGGAATATGGCGCCAATCTCCCCAGCCGCGGCGGCGATCCCGACAGCGACCGGACCTTGGCACCGTACTTTGCCGCAGCGGGGACGGACTCGGCGCTGAAGACGCTGCCGCTGAAGGAGACGTCCACGTCGGTTCATGTTGCAGGGGTGATCGCCCACGTGCGCCTGCGACAGGTGTTCGTGAACACGGGAACCTCGCCCATCGAGGCGATCTACGTCTTTCCCGCTTCGACCCGGGCCGCGGTGCATGGGATGCGGATGCGGATCGGCGAACGCACCGTCGAATCGAGGATCGAAAAGCGGCAGGTCGCGCGCGCCCAATTCGAAGCGGCCCAGAAGGAAGGAAGGCGTGCAACGTTGCTGGAGCAGCAGCGGCCGAACGTCTTCACCACCCGCGTGGCCAACCTGATGCCGAAGGACCGCATCGAGGTCGAGCTGGAGTACTCGGAGTTGCTCACCCCCGAGGACGCGGTCTACGAGCTGGTCGTGCCGACGGTGGTCGGTCCGCGCTACGGCGGCGGGGCGGATCCTGTGGCCGATCGGTGGATCGCCAATCCCTACCTGCAGGAGGGCGAGAAGGAGCCGTACGCGTTCGACCTGCGGGTCACGCTGGAGACGGGCGTGCCGATCCAGGAGGTGACCTCTCCGTCACATCCGGTGAAGGTCACCTGGGCCGGTTCGAACAACGCGACGGTGATCCTCGATCAGGCGGGAGGAGGAAACCGCGACTTCGTGCTCCGCTATCGGCTCGCCGGTGACCAGATCGAGGCCGGGGTGCTTCTGTGGAGGGGCGAGAAAGAGGGCTACTTCGCCGTGATGCTCGAGCCGCCGCAGCGTCCGAAGGCGTCCGAGATCGTCCCGCGCGAGTACATCTTCCTGCTCGATGTCTCCGGCTCGATGAACGGGTTCCCGCTCGACACGGCGAAGGCGCTCATGCGCAACCTCCTGGCGCAGCTGCGGCCGAGCGATCACTTCAACGTGGTGCTGTTCGCAGGGGGGGCGGCCCTGATGCAGCCGAGCTCGATCACAGCGACGCCGGCCAACGTGCAGACCGCGATAGCGTTCGTTGACTCTCAGCGTGGAGGAGGCGGGACGGAGCTGATGCAGGGGCTCGAGCGCGCGTACGGTGTCCCGAAGCTCGGCGTCGGAGTGGCGCGCACCGTCGTGGTCATCACCGACGGCTACGTCGGCATCGAGGCGAAGGCGTTCAAGTTCGTCCGGGACCGCCTGGGCGAGTCCAACCTGTTCGCCTTCGGGATAGGTACCAGCGTGAACCGCGGCATCATCGAAGGCCTCGCCCGCGCCGGATACGGCGAGCCATATGTGGTGCTCGATCCTGCCCGGGCGCAAGAACGGGCGGAGAGACTCCGCGAGGCGATCGAACAGCCGGTGCTCACGAACATCGCCGTCCGCTTCCGGGGCTTCGACGCGTACGAGGTCGCCCCCACCGGGATTCCGGACCTGATGTCCCGTCGCCCGGTGGTGCTGTTCGGAAAATTCCGCGGGGATCCGATGGGAGGAGAGATCGAGATCAGCGGACACACGGCCGGGAGCTCGTATTGGAAGACGCTGCGCGTCGACTCGCGGAACGGTCAGGCGGAAGCACTCCGGTGGCTCTGGGCACGAAAGTGGGTCGAGCTGCTCGAAGATCAGCACCACCTCACCCAGGCTCCCGAGGTCGAGGAGGCGATCACGGATCTCGGGCTCAGCCACCGCCTCGTGACGCCGTTCACCTCCTTCGTGGCGATCGACTCGGAGGTGGCGAACCGGTCAGGCAAGTTCACTTCCGTGAAGCAACCGCTGCCGCTTCCCCGGGGGGTGAAGAACTCCGCGGTCGGGCTTCTCGGCGGCCTCGGCGGCATGCCAGCCCAGTTCGGACCGGGCGGTATGGGCACCGGGATCAACAACGCGCTGGGGGGCTTGAGGGGCGGGGAGGGCCTCGGTGGGCTCGGTGCGCGGGGGACCGGACCCGGTGGTGGCGGCACCGGCCTCGGTCTGGGAGGACTGGTTACCAGAGGAGGCGGACGCGGCACCGGCGTCTACGGGAGTGTTGAACTCGGCGGAGCGGGAAAGGACGGCAGGACGGTCAAGCTGGGCAAGGTGAAGACCTCTCCCGGTCTCTCAGACGAGGTCGTCGCGAAGGTCCTCCGACGTCACGGGAACGAGATCAGGTACTGCTACGAGTCCAGGCTCGACATCACCCCCACGCTCTCCGGAAAGCTCGTCCTCGTGCTGACGATCGACGCGACGGGCTCGGCGAAGAAGGCCGAGTTCCAGAAGGGATCGTCGCTCTCCGACGCAGAGCTGCAGGCCTGCGTGATGGGCCGAGCCCGTCGGTGGAGGTTCCCTGCGCCCAGGGACGGCCAGGAGGTCCTGGTGACCATTCCCTGGACGTTCGCGCCGCCACGGGCGAGTGCCGCCAACAAGTAGCGGCGACTACTCCATCAGATCCAACTTCACGACCGTGTCCTCGCCCCCGCGGACGTCGACCTGGATCGACTGGGTCTTCTTGAGCTGGTAGTTCGCGAGGACCAGCGTGTGCTGTCCGGCGTCGGCCTCGATCGGCGGTGGATTCGAACGATCCGGGCGAGCAGCCGAAGGTCACCTTCGATCCCGCGGAGGACGTGGCCGCGCTCGCCGCTTCCAGTCGCTCCGTCGGCTGGTTCGCGTGACGTTTGCAGATCAGAATCGCGCAACGTGATCCGGCACGTGCGAGCCCGAACGGAAATCCGGGCACTTGCGCGAGCATCCGTGGCCACACCGGTGATCCGATCTCCCCCGCGCCCCCATGTGGGCTATCACGGCCTCTCGGGCGCGGTCTTCGGGCGTGTCGACGGCCCACAGCCGCCCCAGTCCGCGAGACCGGCAACCAGCAAGGCAATGGTGACGGGGCCCAGCACTCGGCGTTCATTCATTCGGGATGGTGCTCCCGGTCGCGCGGGTCTTCCGCCAGTCCCAGGAACTCGCGCCTCACCTCGTTCCAGAGGCGCAGGCGGGACCAGTCGGGATGACGCGTGCGCTTCTCTTCATCATTCAGGTGAGGGTTCGGGAAAAACACGGTGATCATCTGCTCGTGGTGCCCGTTCCAGAGCCGCAGTCCCCAGCTCGCGGGCACGCACGAGGGGCCGACCGTGCGGAAGAGCGCGGCGCGCTTCACCCGCCGATGGCGGGCCAGCTCCGGCGGACAGGGGTTGCTCGGGTAGCCGCGGTGCCCGCCGATGCACAGGTGGAAATGCCAGGCGCCGAGGCCCACGGTGAGATAGCCGTCGAGCATGGTCACTTTCGCCGCGCGATCCGCGTGGATCTCGAAGACCGCGCCCTGGATGCACGGCCCGAAGGTGATCTCGGTGGCATGCTCCTCGAACAGCAGCCGGAAGAGCCGCAGCAGGGTGGCCTCGTCGTTGGGCAGGTCGAGCATCTCGGTGGTACGCCCGTCGGGCTCGTGGATGGTTTCCGCGAGGGCCGGCTTGTCGGTGGCGGTCATGTGAAGTCTCCTCGGTGTGGTCCGCGTCGGCCGTGGTCGGCGGCCGGCGCGGGGCGTTGCCGTCGAGACGCTCCGGGCTCATCGTTCGGTCCCTGTGGGCAATAATCGGAAGCTGCCAACACAAGCGCTGCGCAACTCGGCAACCTCTGGGCTAGCCGAAGCCCCGATTTATCCAAGATTGTACCGCTTACACTCGGATACCACCGCTTACCCCCGGATATTATGATCTCCTCGCGCCATGGACAGCGCGGTGTACGACATGGGCGGCGTGCGGAAGTGGTTCGGCCCGATCCCGGTCGAGGCCGACGAGCCTGTGTTCCATCACCGATGGGAGGCGCGCGTGTTCGCGACCTTGCTCATGTCCATCGCGATGCATGGCATCAGCGACGAGGCGTTCCGGTGGGCGGAGGAGCGCCTTCCCGAAGCGCGGTACCTCGCCGGCTACTATCAGCGGTGGCTCGCCGCACTCGAGCGATTGCTGGTCGATAACGGCGTGCTCGCGCCGGGAGAGCTCGATGCGCACCTCGCCGGCGAGCACCCGACGGTCCGCGGCCACGCGC
>JBAWAM010001008.1:0-1580 GCA_049589315.1 Myxococcaceae bacterium | reverse complement strand
GCCTTCGCCTTCTTGAACAGGTCGCTCTGCATCGCGTCCAGCATCCGGCGAGCGGTCTCCACCGCGTCGGCCAGCGGCACGAACTCCTTCTTCTTCTCGTCGCGCCGGACCATCACGCACTGGTTCTTCGCCAGGTCCTTGGGCCCCAGCTCCACCCGCAGGCACGTCCCGATGAGCTCGTGCTCGGCGTACTTCCAGCCGGGGCTCTTGGTCTCGTCGTCGTCGACCTCCACCCCGAGGCCGGCGCTCCGCAGATCGGTCGCCAGCAGGCTCGCCTTCTCCAGCACCTGCGCCCGCTCCTCCGGCGTCTTCGCGATCGGCACGATCACCACGTGCCGCGCCGCCAGCTTCGGAGGAACGATCAGCCCGGCGTCGTCCGAGTGGGTCATGATCAGCCCGCCGATGAGGCGGGTGGAGACGCCCCACGACGTCTGCCACACGTGGTGCTGCTGACCGTCGCGTCCCTGGAACACGGTGTTGAAGGCCTTGGCGAAGTTCTGGCCGAGGTTGTGCGAGGTGCCGGCCTGCAGCGCCTTCTTGTCCTGCATCATCGCCTCGATCGAGTACGTGTGCAGGGCGCCCGCGAACTTCTCCGACTCCGTCTTCCGGCCGGTGATCACCGGCATGGCCATCCAGTCCTCGGCGAAGGTCCGGTAGATCTCCAGCATCTGCCGGGTCTCCTTCTCCGCGTCGTCATACGTCTCGTGGACGGTGTGTCCCTCCTGCCAGAGGAACTCGGTGGTGCGCAGGAACAGGCGCGTGCGCATCTCCCAGCGCATCACGTTCGCCCACTGGTTGATGAGCAGCGGAAGGTCCCGGTAGCTCTGCACCCAGCGCGAGAAGGTCGAGTTGATGATCGTCTCGGACGTGGGCCGGATGACGTACGGCTCCTCCAGCTTCTTGCCGCCTGCGTGGGTCACCACGGCGAGCTGCGGCGCGAAGCCCTCCACGTGCTCGGCCTCCTTGCGGAGGAAGCTCTCGGGGATGAGCAGCGGGAAGTACGCGTTCTTGTGGCCGGTGGCCTTGAACATCCCGTCGAGGGTGCGCTGGATGTTCTCCCAGATCGCGTACCCGTTCGGACGGATCACCATGCAACCCTTGACGTCCGAATAGTCCGCGAGCTTGGCCTTCAGGACCACGTCCACGTACCACTCGGAAAAGCCCTTTTCGCGCGGCGTCAGCTTGTCTGCCATGTGCCCCTGCCTACGACGTGTGTGGATCGAAGGCAACTTGCCTGATTGTCTGAAACCGCCGAACCCTCCGGGTCACTTCCAGGGAAGAAGCGCTATCCTTCCAGCGTTGCCCGCCTGACCGTTCTCATGCCACTCGATCTCCCTGGAATCCTCCTCGCGGGCCTGCTGACCTTCCTGTCGCCCTGCATCCTCCCGTTGGTTCCGCTGTACTTGTCGCTCCTGGCGGGGGCCTCGGTCGCGGAGCTCAAGGCCGGGCGGAGGGGGAGCGGGCGGCTGATCCTCACGGCGGTGGCCTTCTCGCTCGGGCTGGGGCTGGTGTTCGTCGGGCTGGGGCTGGCTGCGACCTCGGTCGGACACGCGCTCATCGAGTACCGGACGTTGCTCCTC
>JBAWAM010001007.1:0-6073 GCA_049589315.1 Myxococcaceae bacterium | reverse complement strand
CTGCGCGAGACCAAGCGTCTCGTGACCGCCGACCTGCGTGCGCGCCTCGACGCCGAGGGCGCCGACTTGGTCGCGCTCTCCGCCCGATTGTTCGACTCCGCCGAGGCGCAGGAGGGCATGCGCGCCTTCCTCGAGCGGCGCGCCCCAGCGTGGGCCGCGTCGAAAGCCGTGGACAAGGTACGATGACGCGAGCGGGGCTGCTTGGCCCGGAGGGCACTGTGAACACACTTCAAGGCAAGACGATTTTCATTACTGGCGCGAGCCGCGGCATCGGCAAGGCGATCGCGCTTCGGGCAGCGAAGGACGGCGCGAACATCGTGATCGCGGCGAAGACGGCGGAGCCCCACCCGAAGCTGGCGGGCACGATCTTCTCGGCGGCCGAGGAGATCGAAAAGGCAGGCGGGAAGGCGCTGCCGCTGACCGTGGACATTCGCTTCGAGGAGCAGATCGCCGCCGCGGTCGAGCAGGCAGTGGCGACGTTCGGCGGGATCGACATCTGCGTGAACAACGCGAGCGCGATCAGCCTCACAGGTACGCTCCAGACGCCGATGAAGAAGTACGACCTGATGAACCAGGTCAACGCGCGCGGCACCTTCGCCACCTCGCAGGCGTGCCTGCCGCAACTGCTCAAGGCGAAGAACCCGCACATTCTCAACCTCTCGCCGCCGCTGAACCTGAACCCGAGGTGGTTCGAGGGACACGTCGCCTACACCATGGCGAAGTACGGGATGAGCATGTGCGTGCTGGGGATGGCCGCCGAGTTCAAGGATCAGGGCGTCGCCGTCAACGCGCTCTGGCCGCGCACGGCGATCTGGACCGCGGCGATGGAGATGCTCGTCGGGGAAGAGGGGGCCCGCGGCTGCCGTACCCCGCAGATCATGGCCGATGCCGCCTGGGAGATTCTCACCAGCGACAGCCGCGAGTTGACTGGCAACTTCTTCATCGACGAAGAGCTGCTTCGCTCGCGCGGGGTGACCGACTTCGATCAGTACGCGGTCGAGAAGGGCGCCGAGTTGATGCCGGACTTCTTCCTCGACCGCTGAGGTCCCGACACTCACCTGTGCGCCCCCGGACCCACTGGCTTGGCGGTGTCAACCGGCGTCCCTAGTTTCTGCACCATGAGGGGACGGGTGACAGCCGACCGGGCGAGGGCCCGTGACTTGTCACCCGGGGGTGGTGGACGGTGGACGGTGGACGGGGGCATGCAATGTGGTGGAGGCGGTGGTTCCTGTGGACCGCCGCCGTCGTTCTCGCCG
This sequence comes from Myxococcaceae bacterium, assembly GCA_049589315.1. Taxonomy (GTDB): domain Bacteria; phylum Myxococcota; class Myxococcia; order Myxococcales; family Myxococcaceae; genus JBAWAM01. The sequence continues at coordinate 4,817 of JBAWAM010001007.1, read as the reverse complement.
TGGCAGGTTGCGCGGATCGCGAGAAATCGGCGGTGGCCGACGCGAGGCTGAAGTTCTCGGGAGAGAACAACTTCGGCCGGGTTCCCATCTTCGCGACGCGCGAGGTCCGGGTCTCCTTCCAGAACGTCGGTCGTGCCCCGTTGCGGATACACGAGGTCTGGATGGAGGACCAGGACGGCGCCTTTCGCGCCTCCTTCGACCAGCCGGGTCCACACGATCTGCCCGCGGGCGACTCACGGGATCTGATCGTCCGGTTCAACCCCCGGCGGGGCGGCGGCTTTCCGGCCGCGCTGATTGCAAAGACGGACACCTCGAGCGAGCGCTTCTTCCGGGTGGAGTTCAGCGGAGAGGCGGTGGACGCGCGCGCCCTGCTGGGGGCGCGCACACTGGACTACGGCCGCATCGAGGTGGGATCCCGCAAGACGGCGACGCTCGATCTGCAGAACCCGAGCGACGTGGCGGTGACGGTGATTCCGAAGGTGATCGGCGCGGACCGCGACGAGTTCACGACCGGACCGGTCATGCTCGGGCCCTGGGAGCGGCGGAATCTGGACATCCAGTTCACGCCGACCCGGGTCGGGAAGAAGCAGGTCGCGCTGGCGGTCGCGCCGTGTGAAGGCTGCGTCGACGAGGTGGTGCAGGTGCTCGCGGAGGGGCTCGACCGCGCGATCATCCCCGAGCCGCCGGAGCTCGACTTCGGTCAGGTCGGGCTGGACCGCGATGCGCGGATGGTGCTGACGCTTCGGAACATCTCTACCGAACCGCAGGAGGTCACCGCCTTCGCGCTGGATCCTGCCACCGACCCGTCCTTCACCCACGTGGGCGGCAGCGTGCCGGTGATGCTCGGGGGAGGGGAGACGCGGGAGTTCACCGTCCGCTACGCGCCCGGCCACCAGGGCGGGGCCGAAGGCGTGGCCGTGTTCGGGATCGGCAGCCCGCGTCACCCGGAGCTCCGCGTGCCGATGTACGGGTTCGGCGGTGCGCCCGAGCTGTGCGTCTCGCCGCCGGAGTACGACTTCGGTCCCCAGCCCATCGGGGCGAAGGTGACCGGCTCGGTGAACATCAAGAACTGCGGCTCTCCCAACGGCACGCCGCTGGTGATCACCGAGCTGGTGATCGGCGCCTCGGCGACGGCGCGTCCCGGGCAGGACCAGTTCTCGGTCGCGCCCATTGCGCTGCCGGTCGAGCTGTCGGCGGGCGAAGGGATCGACGTGAAGATCTTCTTCGAGCCGACCCGGCTGGGGCCCGCCTTCGGCGCGGTGGGGGTACGGTCCACCGGCTTCCGCGGCAGCATCGCCCGCGTCGAGCTGACTGGGCTGTCCCAGGATCATCTGCCCTGCGCGCTCACCGTCACGCCGATGCTCGTGGACTTCGGCACGGTGCCGCCGGGCAACGAGGGGATCCTGGGCGTGAGGATCCAGAACACCGGCCCTGATCTGTGCCCGGTGAAGAACATCCGGATCGCGGACGACGGCGGCGGCGTGTTCCGCATGCCGGGCGGCGACCTCGACGGCGTGGTGACGGTCCCGGGCTACGGGTTCAGCTTCATGGTCGCCTACGATTCGCCGCCGACCCCCGGCCTTCGCTCCGGGGCGTTGCAGATAGAGCTTGGAGACGTGGTGACGCCGCGGATGCTCATCCCGCTGATTGGCAACAGCCAGGACGCGTGCGTCCTCGCCTCGCCATCCCACCTGGACTTCGGGTTCGCTCGGCCGGATTGTCCGCCGGCGCCGCAGACCGTCACCCTGACGAACCACTGCGCCGCGCCCGTCACCCTCAACGACGTGGTGATTGGCCCGGGCACGACCGACGGCGAGTTCGTCCTCAACCTCCGTCCGCCGGCGCCGACGACGCTGCAGCCCGGCGCGAGCACCACCGCCGAAGTCGGATACCTGGCCCAGGCCCGGGGCATGAACCTGTCGCCGCTGTTCATCGACGTGGTCGGGCTCGGGCGACCGCTGTTGGTGTGGCTGTTGGGTGAATCCGACCCGAAGGGCGAGCAGGTCGACGAGTACATCCAGCAGGATGCGAACAAGGTCGACGTGCTGCTCGTGGTCGACAACACCGCCACGATGGTCGAGGAGCACCCGAAGCTGGTCAGCGCCATCCCGGAGTTCGTCGACGCGGTCCAGCAGCGGGGCACGAACATGAATGTCGCAGTGACCACCACCGGCATCGACCCGGTCTCCGCCGACTGCCCGGGCGGCGCGCTGGGCGGAGAAGCGGGGCGGTTCTTCCCGGTCGACAACGCGAGATCCCGCCTCCTCACGAGCGCGACCCCCAACCTGACCGCGCTGCTCCAGGCGAACGTGCAGGTCGGTCAGTGCGCGCAGATCGAGCGGGGCTTCGAGGCGATGCGGCGCGCGCTGTCCTCTCCGCTGGTGGAGAACGGCGACGATCCCCGGACGCCGCTCCCCAACGACGGCAACGGCGGATTCCTCCGCGACGAGGCCGCGCTGGCGGTGGTCTTCATCGGCGACGAGGACGACCACTCCGCGGCGGCGGTGGACACCTACCTGGAGTGGCTGCGCGGCGCGAAGGGGGCGAATCAGCCCGGGCGGGCGGTGATCTTCGCCCTGGCGCCCACGGGCGGCGGGTGTTCGACCGCAGGCGGCGTGGGGACGCGCTACGCCGAGGCGGCCGCGAAGACCGGCGGCGAGGTGCTGTCGATTTGCGAGGACGACTACGGCCCTCTGCTCGCGTCGGTGGCGAGCCGTGCCTTCGCGCCCCAGAACGCCTTCACGCTGTCTGCAACCCCGGACGGGACCGGCATGACGGTGCTGATCGACGGCGTCGCCCAGGCGGCCGGCTGGACGTACGACGCCGCCAACAACCAGGTGGTGTTCGCCACCACACCGCCGCCGGGCGCCCGGATTGAAATCCGCTACCGGCGGCTGTGCGGCACCTGATCGCCTCCGGAGCCGGTAGATCGGCCCCGGCGCGTTGTCGGTCCCTCGTGCTACAGGTTCGGACGACACGGTTCGCGTCCGAAAACTTGGCCGGCCGGGGTGGGTGGGTATCCTACCATTCACCCCATCGGGCAGGAGGCGAGGTTCGCGTGAGCAAGAAGAAGCAAGACGGCCCCAGTCAGATCGAGCTTCCGTTGTTCTCGGCACCGCCCGTCGCCCGCGCGGCCACGCCGGTGTCGCCGGTTCCCCCGGCGCGCCCGGGACTCCGGGTCATCCAGGGCGGCGGTCAGCGCACCCATGAATCTCTTGCCTCCCGGGACGCGGTGGTCCGGGTGCTGGTGGAGGCGGGCGCGGACCTGCTGCTGAGGCGCATCACGCCGGAGCGCGCGGACGAAATCGAACGAAAGGTCGATCGCGTCCTCCGCCTGTTCGATCAGGTGGACGCTGCGCCGGAGCTCATGCCGGTGCTCAAGCGGCACCTCGACGATCTGGAGGCGCTGATGCGGGAGACGCGCTCGTTGTCCCGGGCCGTGCGCCGCTGAGCGTTGCAGACAACGTCGGTTTGACCCTCCAGACATCTCAGCCTACGATTTTTCCTCGACTTTTCACGAACGGGAGCAGGTGACGCAGGAGGTGCGCGTCAGCTGCATGGGCCAGGCCGTGTCCGAAGCGTACGGCAAGTTCCAGCTGCTCAAGAAGCTCGCGACCGGCGGGATGGCCCAGATCTATCTGGCGCGCCACGTCGGGATGAATGGGTTCGAGCGGCTGTGCGTGGTGAAGCGCATCCTTCCCCACCTCGCCGAGAATCAGGACTTCGTCCACATGTTCCTGAACGAGGCGAAGATCGCCGCGCGACTCAGCCACCCCAACATCGTGGAGATCCACGACCTGGGGTCGCTCGACGGCTCGTTCTTCCTCGCCATGGAGTTCATCCATGGAGAGGACCTGCGTCGCATCTGGAAGCGGGCGGAGCAGGCCGGCAGGGCGCTGCCGATCCCGTTCGTGCTCCGCGTGATCGCCGACGCGTGCGCCGGTCTCGACTACGCGCACAAGAAGGCCGACAACGGACTTCCGCTGAACATCGTCCACCGGGACATCTCGCCGCAGAACGTGCTCGTCTCGTTCGAGGGCTCGGTGAAGGTGGTGGACTTCGGCATCGCCAAGGCCGCGGACACGATGACCGTGACCCGGTCGGGCGTGCTGAAGGGGAAGTACTCGTACATGTCCCCGGAGCAGGCCGCCGGTCGCCGGGACCTCGATGCGCGCACCGACATCTTCGCCCTGGGCGTGCTCCTGTACGAGCTGCTCACCGGGACACGCCTGTTCAAGCGCGGCAGCGACATGGGCACGCTCCGGGCGGTGACGGAATGCGTGGTCGCGCCACCCTCGCAGGTGAACACGCGGGTGCCTCAGGACCTCGACCCGATCGTGATGAAGGCCCTGACGCGCTCGCCTTCGGACCGGTACCAGCAGGCCCAGGAGCTCCAGCTGGCGCTGGAAGAGTGGTTGGTGCAGCGGCAACTCCCCGCCTCCCCGGCGCATGTGGCTGCCTTCATGCGCGAGCTGTATGGAGACCGGCTCCAGGCCGAGGAGCAGGCCGGTCAGCCTCTTCCGGACGTGTCGGAGAGCTGGAGTTTCGAGGAGGAGCTCGTGCCGCGGCGCCGAAGCGGGTCCCGACCCCGGGGATCCGGACCGGTCGTCGACATGACCACCGGCGCGCGTCCACCGCGCGCCAGCAGTGGATTGCGCTCCATACCCGCTCCGGTCTCCCTCCCTGAGCTGCCGCCGGAGACGGTGCCGTTCCAGACGAGCGTCCGCCCGAAGGCCGCGCAGGCGCCGCCACGGTGGCACCTGATCGCCGCGATGCTGGTGGCCATGATCGTCGGTGCCGCCGCCGTCGTGGTGTGG
>JBAWAM010001006.1:0-3679 GCA_049589315.1 Myxococcaceae bacterium | reverse complement strand
GCGCAGGTCGACGCCTTTCTCTTTGCGGGCCAATCCACCGGGGAAATTGCCCTTTTCGCCCCCGCCGGATACCGTCGACGCGACGCCATGCCATCGAAGAGAATCGTCACCATCGGCCTGCTCCTGTGGAGCGTCACCTCCTTCGCCGATCCCTACGATCTCCGCCTCTACAAGCTGGGAAATCCGACGCAGGACATTGCCGCCAACGCGAAGTTCGCCGCGTTCGCGCGGCAGTTCGCTGCCGGCCTCACCTCGGTGAACCTGACACCGCCGGAGACGCTGGGGCACTCGGCATTCTCGGTGACGGCGGAGCTCTCCGTGGTGCAGTTCGACCAAAGCGATGGCGAGTTGGCCATCCCGACCGTGCACAACGACGGCACCAGGCCGGGGATCACCGGCGCGCTGCTTCTCCCCAGCATCCACATCCGGAAGGGCCTGCCCTGGTCGTTCGAGGTCGGAACGCGGGTCGCCTGGATCGAGAAGAGCCGGATGGGCGCGGCGACGGGCGAGTTGAAGTGGGCGATCAACGAGGGCTTCACCTATCTGCCGGACTTCGGAGTGCGCGCGCACGTGACGCGGCTCTTCAACAGCAAGGACTTCGACCTCACTGCCGGCGGGCTGGACATTGGGCTCGGGAAGCAGTTCGCGATCGGCGGGATGGTCACGCTGACCCCGTACGTGGGATGGAACATGGTCTGGGTCGCGGCGAACTCGAATACGATCGACTTCAACCCGGGACGCACGGAGGTGGACGCGACCGCGACGCCGAACGCGCAGTTCGCGGATACGGACGTCTACGACGAGGTGATGCTGACCTCGAACATGCACAACCGGTTCTACGGCGGGTTCCGCTTCATCACCGGCGCGCTTCAGCTCGGGGCGGAGTACTCGACGTCGCGCCTTCCGCGGGTGGAGTGGCCGGTCGGCGAGAACGAGCCGGCGGAGCGGAAGCAACTGCCGCCGGTGAACGCGTTCAACTTCACGGTGGGGCTCGACTTCTAGCGAGGCGGTCGGCAGCTGGCAGTTGGCAGTCAGCAGGCGGATGCGCGATTCGGCCAGGTCTCTTCCAGTTCACGGCGGAGCACGCCGGGCTGGTTGGTGATGCAGTACTCGACACCCAGCGCCCGTAGGCGACGGGCTTCGGCGGGGTCGTCCACGGTCCACACGGCGAGGTGACGGCCGGCGCTCTTCCACCAACGAAGTCGCTCGGGCGTGACCTGGTGGAAGTGCGGGTGCACGGACCAGGAGGACACGAGCGGGGCCAGCACGCCGCCGTGCAGCGCGAACGAACGTTCGGGGTCGATCAGATAGCCTCGATGCAGCTCCGGCGCGTACGCCATCAGCCGCCACAGACAGAACGCGTTGAAGCTGGAGACGATCACCCGATCGGACGCGCGGCACTTCCGGATGACCTCGACGGTGGCGCGGGTGAGGCCGTGGTCGTCCACGGTGTCGCACTTGAGCTCGACGTTCACGGTCAGGTGCGCTGGCAACAGCTCGAGGACCTCCTCCAGCAGGGGAATCCGTTCGGGCCTGAAGCCGAGCGACGAGCCGACGTCCAGGCGTCGGAGGTTCGCCCAGGAGGTGTGGAGGACCTCGGTCGGTCGACCGGCGAGCCGGTCCAGCCGGGGATCGTGACAGACGACGACCTCACCGGTCAGGCAGATCTGGACGTCCAGTTCGACGCCGTCCGCCCCCTGCTCTACCGCCGTCTGGAAGGCAGCGAGCGTGTTCTCGGGAGCGTCGGCGCTGGCGCCGCGATGGGCGAGGAGGAGCATCGTCTTGCATCTCGACGCGCGCCTGCCGGGGAGTCAAGCGACGCTCGCTTGCGCGAGGGGAACGCTTCAGCGAAGGTGCATCCGGCATGACTCTCGGCGTGGGCGAAATCATCGTGCTGGTGTTCGTCGTGGTGGTGGTGTTCTCCGCCTCGCGAATGGGAACGCTCGGCAACGCGCTCGGGAAGTTCGTGTACTCGTTCAAGAAGGCCTCGCACGGACAGGACTTCGTCGACGCAGATCGCGCCGGTGGTCGGCTCTCGCGCCGCGCCGGCAAGCAGATCCCCGAGGACGCCCAGGTCGTCGAGGGCGAGCGGAAGAAGTAGCGCTACACCTCGAGCAGCAGCCGCGCCTGCTCACGGAGCGCGGGGTGGACACCCCGGGTCGCCACCAGCTCACGCCAATCCGACTGTGACAGGAGCGGGACGATCTTCGCCCCGACCTCCGGCGGCAGGTACGGGTTGAACACCAGCGCGCGTTTGACCTCGTGGCGGGCGAACCACTTCGGCGTCCGCCAGATCTCCAGCAGCGGCTCCGGGCGCGCCGGTCTCCGCGCGGCGATCCGCACGACGACGGCTTCGGTGATCCGCGGGTTCTGCAGGAGGTTCCGCACCACCGAGGCGTTCGACGCGGCCGCGAGTCGGGCCATCTCGTCCGGGTCGCGGGTGAGCCTTGCCTTCGTCTTCAGGTGGCCGAGCGACTCGGTGAACAGCTTCGCGTCGTTTCGCGCGGCCGCGTCCTCGTCCATCTGCATCGTCGGTGCGGCGTCTTCAGGAAAGAGCGTCGCGACCTTCGGGAGCTGCTGCACCGACGCGAGCCGGCGCAGCGCATGGGCGTACGGGATCTGCGCGGCCTCCATCCCCAGCGCGGAGACGAACGAGTCGAGGACGCACCGGGCGGGCTCCCAGCCCGTTCGCGAGAGATCCAGCAGATGCTGGACCGTCTCGGTGGCGTCGGTGGGGTGCAGGCGCGCCAGGAGACGGGCGGCGGCCTTCCGGCGCAGCTCCGGGCCACCCGAGAGCGAATGGAGTCGGTGAGCGAGCTGTTGGACGTCCTCGCGCGTCGGCATGGGAACAGGGGTCAAGGCTGTCCCACGGTCAGCTTCAGCCGGTAGTCCGCGAGCTCGGGCGGGTACTCGTAGAACACGACGACGAACGGCTGGCGTTCGCCTGGTTTGACGGTGAGGGCCTTCGCGTCGAGCTTCGCCTTGAGCGAGGCAGCGTCCTCGGCTCCGCCCACCGCGTACAGCTCCTCCGGCGACGCCGAGGCTCCGACAAGCACTTCCGCCTGCGTGACGCTCAGCGCGCCATCGACGATCTCCACCCTAACGTTCGCTCCCGAGGGAGCGTCGCCGCGGTTCTCCACCTCGCCACGCACGAAGAACACCGGCTTGCCTGTGCGCGTGTCGTAGAGGCCGTTGGAGACGTCCACCGCGACCAGGTCGCCCGGGCCGGCGAAGAGCGCCTTGATCGGCTCGAGAGACAACACCGACGCGTCGACCTTTCCACCCTTCAGGTAGATCGTCCCGAGCGAGACGAGCGCCACGAGCAGCACAGAGGCCAGCCCCAGGTTCAGCACCACGCCCAGGGCCCGACGTGCAGCGCCGGGGAGTTTCCGGTCCACGATCCCGATGTCTTCGGGGCGGCCGGACGGACGACTGACGGTTCGGGAGGTGGTCGGGAGCGGTCCGTTCGATGCGGGCGCGGCGTAGGGGCCGGTCACGGTGGCGGTCATCACCTCCATCGGACCGTCGGGCACGGGGAGGTCTGGAATGGGCCCGTCGAAGACTTCGAAGCCCTGCTCGTCGTCAGCGGGCGGCGGCAGGTCTGCGAGCAGGCTCCCGGCAGACGCAGGGGACGGCGGAGCTCCGAAGGGGTCGGCGAACGGGTCCGGGAAGCTGGGCG
>JBAWAM010001005.1:0-1782 GCA_049589315.1 Myxococcaceae bacterium | reverse complement strand
ACCGCGACGCGCGCCCTCTCCAGGAGTGACCACTCGCGCGAGAACGCGCTCTCCCCTGATGGGGTCGAAGGCGGCGGGGCGACAGGTGCCGACGCCGCCGGTCTCGAAGGCTTCACCACCGTGGGTGCGGCGATCGCGGGCGCGGGACTCGGCGCGGGCGCTGCCTCCGGAATCGTCGGTGGTGGCGGCGTCACCGCGACGGGAGCCACGATGGGCGGGGCCGGGGCTTCCAGGGGCGAAGGTGCCAACGCGGCGTAGAGACCTGCGCCGGCACCCGTCCCGGTGAGGAGTCCTGCGGCGAAAACGGCGCCCAGTTTCAAGGTGACAGCTTTGGTCGCGGTCGCAGTCCCGGCAGCAACCTGGCCAACGACCTCTGAATCCATCGGGCCAGAAGGAGCTGCTGCGTCCGGCGCGCCCGCGTCGAGGGCGGCGAGGTCGAGGGCCTGGAGGCTGTTCGCGATCCGGAGCGCAAGCCGCTCTTCCGCGTCGGACGACATCCCCGGCCACGAGCGCTCGGCCTCGATGGCCTTCAGCAGATCTTCTGGAAGGCTGTCGGTGTCGTGCGTCATCGCGCACCCCCCGGTCCTGTGAGCCGTTTGAACGCTTCCGCGACTTGAAGCCGCGCCGCCCGAAGCCGCGTGTACGCCGTGTTCAAGGGAACCCCGAGTGCGCGGGCCGCCTCCGGTACGGCGACTCCTTCGAGGTCATGCAGAACGAAGATCGCTCTCCGGTCGAGATCGAGCGTTTCGAGCGCGCGCAGAAGCCGTTGACGAAGCTGCTGTTGAGCCGCGCGTTCGTCGGGGAGCTGCTGGCCGTCCGGCGTGTCCGGATACGCATCGACCGCGACTTCCCGCGTCCGCCAGGCGCGTTGGCGCGCTCCCGAAGCTGTCTTCACTGCGATCCCGAACAGCCACGGGCGCACGGGGTTCGAGGGATCGAATGCCGACCAGCGCTGGTGGGCAATGACGAAGACGTCGTGCGCCCGGTCCTCGATTTCGGCAGGTGGGACACCGAGCCGCTCGAGAGACCGGCAGACGAACGACAGGTGCTCGCGGTACCAGTCGCCCACTCCCGGGCTTGCGCCGCTCTTCGCCGCTGCCGAAGTCAATCTGAGCTCGCCACCCATCGGAGGTGAACATTCTGAACGACTGCTGGTAGTTTTTCCTACTCAATGCGACGTACCGCGCTGCTGTCTCTGTTCCTTCTTGTTCCCGCAGGTGCGGCATCGGCGGGGCCCGGGAAGGTCAGGCTCGAGTACTCTCGGGATGCCTCCGCCTCGCGCTGCCCCGACTCCGAGGAGTTGCGCGCGCGGATCGAAGCCCGCCTTGGACGAGACAGCTTCGATGCGTCCGCCGAGGAGATTCTCCGGATCGAGGTCCGACGTGCAGAAGGTTGGCAGGGCACCGTGGAGCTTCTCGACTCGAGCGGGCGGAGCAAGGGACGCAGGACGCTGAGCTCGACCCAGGCGGATTGTCTCGAGCTGACGCAGGCCATCGAGCTGGCTGTCGCGTTGGCCCTGGATCCACCGGTGTTCCAGAAGCCCCGGCCCATCGTCGCGCCCACGACCGCCCCTGCTCCTTCTGCTGCTCCGGCCCCGGCTGTCGCAGCCCCGAGCGCTCCCGCGGCGACCGGCGCACGGCGATACGCGTGGATGCCGGCGTTGGCGGGGGTGGCTGGAGCGGGCGCGGGTGGCACCCTCCTCCTCCTCTCGAGAAGCGACTACAACGAGCTCACGCGGTTCGATGGCGGCCCGCTCACCGAACGGGAGGCACTACAGTTTCG
>JBAWAM010001004.1:0-10838 GCA_049589315.1 Myxococcaceae bacterium | reverse complement strand
CCGTGGTCGCGCCCGTGGCCGTGGCCGTGGCCGCGGCCGTGCCTCTTGTGCCCGTGCCTCTTGTGTCCGTGGTGCCTGCCGTGGTCGCGCTTGTGGTCTCGCCCGTACCCGACGAACTCGACCCTATCGCCCTCGCTCTTTTCGCCGCCGTTGCGGTCGGCCAGCTGTCCGTACGGGTCCCGGTTGCTGTCTCTGGCGTCGCGGTCTTCCCAGCTCTGGGCGCTCGCCACGCCTACGCCTGACAAAGACGTTATCAGCGCGGGAACCACCAGACGCTTCGTCCAGTTGATGCTCATCACAGCCTGTCCTTCTCGTTGCGGTGTTTGGGTCCAAAGGCACCCGCTGCCCTCATCGGCAACTGCGCGGTGCCCAACTTTGTGTACTCAAATTTGAACAATAAGGACGAGGCGCAGCATCGCCAGGGGGATCGCAACTGCCGCCAGCGCTCCGATGCCGTGAGGGAGACGGAGATTACGCTGCGCCGACCCTCTGGCGGAGGGGACTGGGGACAACGGGAGGCCCTCTGTGTGCGCCGAGCCTCCGTGCGTACCTTTCGGAACAGCGCCTGAGTGCGCCGCTACCCCAACCCGAGAGCCTGTCCGCCCCCATGCTTCTGTGCGCGACGACGGTGGTGCTGCTGGCGTCGGCCGCCGCCGAGGGCCCGGCGTCGGACGCTGCCGACGGCCCGAGGCTCGGTGCGGTGGAGTTCTCGGTGGGCGCGGGGGCCTCGCGGGAGGCCTACGACGACGCGCCTCGCGTGCCCTATGTCTTTGGCGGCGCCCTTCTCGAGGTGCAGCTTGGCCCGGCTGTCATGCTCGAACTCACCTACGACGCGGAGAAGCGCGAAGGGCGCGGCCCGGTCCACGCTGCCGGCGTGACGGGCCATCTCTCTACGGGCGGCTCGCTCGAGCTCTCGCTCTCACTCCTCGCCTCCCCGCCGGGCCGGAGCGCCGAGGGCAACTACTGCCTCCCGTTCCCTGCGGGTACGCGCTGCGTCGACGCGGTGGAGCGGGTGGGATTCTTCAACCCCGGGCTGCGCGCGGAGTACAGCACGGACCCGGAGCGAGACGTGGTGGGCAGCCTGGGGGCGAGCGTGGAGGCGACCTTCTACCGGCTCGAGTACCACTTCATTTCGGGGAGCCTGGAGGGGACGCTCCTGCCCCTCCCGGTGCAGGAGTACCGCCTTGGGCTGGAGGCCGAGGTGGGCCTCTTCGACCGGTTCGAGCTCGGGGCGCGCGGCAGCTATGGCCTCGTTCCTGCCGGGGAGCAGCCAGGCGAATTGAGCCCCGGCCAGCTGCCACCCACGGAGCTGCCGCTGGCCCCCACCCGCTTCGATGTGGCGCCCACTCTCTCGGTGCGCGTGACCCCGGGGCTGCGCGCTCAGCTCTCCGCCGAGTACGCGCCCTACATAGACCCGTGCCTGGGCCACTCGATGCTCGGCTCGCTCCGCCTCACCGTGCTGCCCGGAAAGCTGCGCATCTTCGGGGAGGTGGAGTACGCGCGGGACGTGTCCCCCACGGACGAAGTGACCCTCGAGTTCTGCGAGCAGGACGAGCCATACGCCGACTACGTGAGCACCGGCGCGAGCGCGGGGTTTCGGGTGGAGTTCTGAGCCGATTCCTACAGAAACTTCTCCAGCTTCTTCGCCTTGAGCGCCTCGACGGCCTTGCGCACGTCCTGGCTCTTTTCCCTCGGCACCACCAGGATCGCGTCGCCCGCGTCGACCACCACCACGTCGGTCATCCCGACGACCGCGATCACCCGGTCGCCCCCGAGCACCACGCAACCGCTCGAGTCGATCGCCAGCGCGCCCTTCCCGTCCAGCACGTTCCCCGCCGCGTCCGCCTTGCGCACCTCGGGGATGGCGGCGAAGGAGCCCACGTCCGACCAGCCGAAGTCGCCGGGGACGACGGCGATGTTCTTCGCCTTCTCCGCCACGCCGTAGTCGATGGAGATGGACGGCAGCTTCGGGAAGACCTTCTTCAGCACCGACGCATACGTGCGCTTGCCGATCGCGGCGCGGATCTTCTGCAGTCCGGCATCCAGCTCCGGCATGTGCTCGGCGAACGCCTTCAGCATCACGTCGGCTCGGAAGACGAAGATCCCGCCGTTCCACACGTAGTCACCGGACGTGACGTACTTCTTCGCCGTCTCGGTGTCCGGCTTCTCCACGAACGCCGCGACCCGCTGGGCTTCGCCCTCCAGCGGTTCGCCGAGACGGATGTAGCCATAGCCGGTCTCGGGACGGCTGGGCTTGATGCCGATCGTCACGATGAAGCCCTGCTCCGCAACCTCCGCGGCGGCGGCCAGGCGCTCCCGGAACCCCTTCACGTCCGCAATGTGGTGGTCCGACGGGAGGACGATCAGCACGCCCTCCGGGTCGCGCCTTGCCACGTGCAGGCAGGCCAGGGCGATCGCCGGCGCGGTGTTGCGCGCCACCGGCTCCACCAGCACGTTGCCCGACGGCATCCCCTTCAGCAGGCGCTTCACCGGCGTCGCGTGCTGCGGTCCGCACACCACCCAGGTGTCCTTCGGCTTCGCCAGACCGCGGAGACGGTCCGCCGTCTCGACGATCAGCGGCTTCTTCGACGCGAGCGGGAGGAACTGCTTGGGACGCGCCTTGCGCGAGAGCGGCCAGAAGCGGGTGCCGGATCCGCCGGCCATGATGACGGGATGAAGGGCCATGGTGCGCGCCTTCTAGCGCGATCACCGGGGCGCGCGAAGGGCTTCGAACGCGGGCAATCCCTGCGCGCGCTCGAACAGGTCGACCAGGATCCGCGCGGTCGCGCCCCAGATGGTGTGGCCTGCGTACTCGAAGAAGTAGACGTCGTGCTCCTCGGTCCCGTGCCGCCACCGCTGTCTGCGCGGTACCCCCGGCTGCAGCAGCCTGGGCAGCGGCACCTCGAGCACCAGGTCGATCTCGTCGGGATTGGGGCGCCACTCGAGGTCGCCGGGCACCACGCCCACGAACGGCTGGATGCGGAAGCTGGTGACCGTGGGGGACTCGTCGAGCATGCCCAGCACCTCGACCCGCTCGGGTGGGATCCCCACCTCCTCCCAGGCTTCGCGCAGGGCCGCGTGGAGCGGCGTCTCGTCGGAGGGATCGCGCGAGCCACCGGGAAACGCGAACTGTCCGGCGTGGGTCCGCAGCGTCGTGGGGCGTCGGGTGAAGAGGATGTGCGGCACGCCCTGTCGCGTGAACAGCGGCACCAGCACCGCCGACTCCCGCAGACTCAGTCCCGGCAGGGTCAGCGCGCGTCCGGGCTCCGATCGAAGCCGGTCGCGGAGCTGTTCGAACAGGTTCGCCACCAGGTCAGTCTCCCACGCCCGACTTCGCGGGGGACTCCGGCAGGAGCTCCTCGACGCCGGCGCCCGTGGACGGCTCCAGCACACCCGCGCCCAGCAGCGCCAGGAGCAGCACCCCGAGTCCGATCCGGTACACCACGAACACCATCGTCGAGCGGCTCCGCAGATACCTGAGCAGCCCCGCGATCGCCGCCATTCCCGAGACGAAGGACACCCCGGTGCCGACCAGCAACACCGCGGTCGACGGGCGCTGCACCGCCTCGAGCAGGTGCTTGAGCTCGAACAGCCCGGCCAGGGTGGTGGCCGGGATCGAAAGCAGGAAGGAGAAGCGCGCGGCGTCCTCGCGCTTGAGCCCGAGGAACAGGCCGCCGGTGATCGTCGTCCCCGACCGGGAACCGCCCGGTATCAGCGCGAGCGTCTGCCACAGCCCCACGGCGATCCCGTCCCAGAGTCGCATCTGGTCGATCGTTCGGGTGTGGGAGGCCCTCTTCTCCGCCAGCAGCAGCAGCAGGGCCAGCACGATCAGCGAGCCGGAGATCACGTACAGCGATCGCAGCGAGGTCTCGATCGCGTCCTTGAACAGCAGACCCGCCACGCCGATGGGGATGGTCCCGAGGAGCACCATCCACGCCAGCCGCGAGTCGCTGTCCGCCAGCGGCTTCCGGTTGGCCAGGCCCCGGAAGAAGGCCACAGCCAGCCGGGCGATGTCCTTCCAGAAGTAGAGGATGACCGCCGCGACCGTGCCGAGCTGGATGACCGCCGAGTAGGCCGCCCCGGGATCCCGCCACCCCAGCAAAGCTGGGATGATGCGGAGGTGTGCGGTCGAGCTGATGGGCAGGAACTCGGTGAGGCCCTGCACGAGCCCGAGCACCACGGCCTGGAGGAGGTCCATAAGTGTGCAGCCATGTATGTCCGACCCGCCGCGGGGGCAAGACCTCCATCAGGTGGCATTGTTTCGCACATCAGGATTGTGCTGGTGTCCGCCGCCCCATGAATCCCCACCCCACCCCACCTCGTCACCTCTGGTCGGTGTTTGTCGCCTCCCTCCTGCTCGCCGCGAGCCCGGCCGCGGCGGCGTCGCTCCAGGGTGTTCCCAACCAGAACGCCTTCTCGGATCGCAGCCTCGAGCAGCCGGTGCTGCAACCTTCGACCGGTTGGATCTCCCAGGTGGAACCCCGGCTCGGCGTGCCCACCTTCTATTGGGCAGAGCGGAGCCACGCCGGTCGCAAGACGCTGCGTGAGCTGGGCCTCACCCCGGTACAGGCAGCGCGACGGTACCTGTTCGAGAACGCGGCCATGTATCGCCAGTCCTCGGCGGCGCTGGCCGAATCGCCGGTCCAGCGCGTTCACGACATTGGCCGCGGCGCGATCATCGTGTCGTTCCGCAAGGACGTGGACGGTGTCCGCGTCTTCCGCGACGAGCTCAAGGTCATCATGGACCGCGACCTCGAGCTGGTGGCCCTGTCCGGCTACCTCCCGCCCCACGCCCGCGCGGAGCTGCGCGGCCAGGCGCGGAGCTTCAAGCTCGGACACGCGACGGCGCTGGTCACCGCGCTGTTCGATCTGACCGGCGTTGCGCTGGAGCCGGACGTCCTCCTCGCGACCGGAAAGGTCGTCGAGGACTACCACCCGTTCCTGCTCACCGATGATCTGAAGAAGACCGGCGGGCTGCGCTTCGGTGAACCCGCCCGTGCGCGCAAGGTGCTCTTCACCCTGCCGGAAGGACTCGAGCCCGGCTACTACGTCGAGCTGGACGTCGGCGCGGAGGATTCCACGGATTCGCTGGCGTATGGCTACGTCGTCTCCGCCGTCGACGGGCGGGTGCTGTTCCGGAAGAACCTCACCGCCCAGGAGGCGTTCACCTACCGCGTTTGGGCGGACGCCCACGGCGTTCCCTTCGACGGCCCCCATGGGACCGCGTTTACGCCCCACCCCGCCGGTATCCCGAACGGCCTCGAGGCCCAGCCCGTCGCGCAGCAGACCATCACGCTGGAGCACGGCCCCATCAGCACCCTGGATCCGTGGCTGCCTGCCGGCGCCACCGAGACGCGCGGCAACAACGTGGACGCGTACGCGGACCTCGCCTCGCCGGACGGCTTCGGCACCGGCGATCTGCGCGCGCAGGTCACGTCCGCGAACACCTTCGACTTCCTCTACGAGATGAGCGTCGGGCCCAGCGCCAACAACACACAGATCCAGGCCGCGATCACCCAGCTCTTCTTCAACAACAACTTCTTCCACGACTGGTACTACGACGCCGGCTTCGACGAGGCGTCCGGCAACGCCCAGGTGAACAACTTCGGGCGCGGCGGCATCGGCAACGACGTGCTGCGCGTCGAGGCCCAGGACTACAGCGGCACGAGCAACGCCAACATGGCCACCCCCGCCGACGGCGCGCGGCCCCGGATGCAGATGTATCTCTTCTCGTCCGCGAACTCGCAGTCGTTGACGCTGACGAAGGCGGATGGGACCACCCAGGCGTTCAACAACAACGAGGCGACCTTCGGCCCGACGATCTTCGACATCACGGCACCGTACGTGCTGGTCGATGACGGGGCGGGCGCGGCGAACACCGACGGCTGCGAACCCTTCGTCAACGCCGCGCAGGTGGCCGGGAACATCGCGCTGATCGATCGAGGGACGTGTACGTTCGCGGCCAAGATCCTGAATGCCCAGACCGCGGGCGCCATCGGCGTGATCATCGCCAACAACCAGGGCGGCGGCGCGCCCGTCCTCTTCGGGACCGAGCCCGCCATCACCATCCCGTCGCTGTCGGTGAGCCGGAACGGAGGGACGACCCTGAAGATGCACGTCGGCACCGGCACCATCCGGATGTTCCGCGACAATATGAACGATCGCGACGGCACCCTGGACAACGCGATCGTCGCGCACGAATGGGGCCACTACATCTCGAACCGGTTGATCGGCGACGCGAGCGGCCTCGACAACCTGCAGGGCGTGGGCATGGGCGAGGGCTGGGGCGACTTCCACGGCCTGCTGATGATGGCGCGCGAGGAGGACAAGCTCGTGGCCGGTAACGCGAACTGGGCAGGCGTCTACGCGGACGCGAGCTGGGCGACCACCGGCTCCAACGTGCTGTACTTCGGCATCCGCCGCGTCCCCTACTCCACCGACTTCACGAAGAACGGCCTCACCTTCAAGCACATCCAGGATGGCGTGCCCCTCCCGGCGAACGTGCCGACCGCGTTCGGCGCGAGCGGCAACAACAACTCGGAGGTCCACAACGCCGGCGAGGTGTGGGCGACCATGCTGTGGGAGTGCTACGCGGCGCTGCTCAACGACTCCGAGCGGCTGACGTTCCAGCAGGCCCAGCAGCGCATGCGCGAGTACCTCGTCGCCGGCTACAAGGGCACGCCCAACTCGCCGACGTTCCTGGAGGCCCGCGACGCGCTCCTCGCGGCCGCCTACGCCAACGACACGGAGGACTTCGTGCTGTTCTCCGACGCGTTCGCCCGGCGCGGCGCCGGACAGAAGGCAGTGGCGCCCGACCGCGCCTCGCAGAACAACTCTCCCGTGGTCGAGGACTACTCCACCGGAAACCAGCTCCACCTCGTCGGGGCCACCCTGGACGACGCCGTGGTCTCCTGTGACCAGGACGGCGAGCTCGACAGCGGTGAGACCGGGCGGCTGACCGTCACGCTCCGGAACACGGGCGCCGCCCCGCTGTCCCAGACCACTGCGCAGGTCTCCACCCAGACCCAGGGGATCACCCTGATGAACGGCGGAAGCATCAGCTTCCCCACCTCGCAGCCGTTCGGGACCACCCGCGGAACGGTCGAGGTGAAGATGGAGGGGATCCAGTCGGTGGCCGACATCCGGTTCCAGGTGACGTTCACCGATCCGGAGCTCGGCCAGGGCAACGTGCCGGCGCCCGAGACGCTCGCCTTCCGCGGCAACGCCGAAGAGCTCGCGTTCATGAGCATGACCGACGACGTCGAGGCGACCACGACGACCTGGACCGTCAACTACGACCGCGGATTGGACGGAACGAAGATCTGGCGGAGAGAGGCGCTGAGCCCGCTCCAGCACGTCTGGTACACGCCTAATCCCGACAGCCCCGCCGACGTGTTCCTCGAATCGCCCCCCCTGCAGGTCGACCCCGCCGGAGAGCTGATCCTCACGTTCAAGCACCGCTACGATCTCGAAGCCGACTACGACGGCGGCGTCATCGAGCTGCGCGTCGGAAACGGCGTCTACGAGGACATCGGCAAGCTCGCGTCGCCGGGCTACACCGGAACGCTGATCGAGGAGCGCAGCCCGAATCCGCTCGCCGGACGCGAGGCCTTCACCGGCAGGAGCGCGGGCTTCCCGGAGTGGCAGACCGTGACGATCAACCTCGGGACCGCGTATGCCGGGCAGACCGTCTACGTCCGGTTCCGCGTCGGCACAGACACCGCGGCCGGAGCCGTGGGCTGGCAGATCGACGACATCCACTTCGACGGCCTCACCGGCGCGCCCTTCCCCTCCGTCGTCGCGCAGCGGAAGGTGTGCGGCAACGGATCGCCGGTCCCCAACGTGGTTTCGTCCATCACCGTCGACGAGGGGCAGATCGTCACGCTGGAGGGCAGCGGGTCCGACCCTGACGGCGACGTTCTCACCGGCCAGTGGACGCAGCAGCAGGGCCCGACGGTCGACCTCGCGCCCAGCGGCGAGCTGAACGCGACGTTCACCGCGCCGCAGGTCGATGGCGATACCCGGCTGCTGTTCGAGTTCACCGTGAGCGACGGGAAGGAGCGGAGCGACGCTGCGTACCAGGAGGTGATCGTCCGCGACTTCAACGCCGCGCCCATCGCGAAGATCGCCGCACCTGTTGAAGCCCGCGCGGGCGAGCGGGTCGTGCTGAACGGGACGGAGAGCAGCGATCCAGAAGGTGCGACGCTGGCGTGGCGCTGGTCGCAGACGGGCGGTCCCGCGGTGACCCTCGAAGGCGCGAGCGGCGCAGCCCCGGCGTTCGTGATGCCGGAGTTGAAGAGCGGCGAGAAGCTCACGTTCACCCTGGTGGTCAATGACGGCCGCCAGGACAGCGCGCCCGCGACGGCGGAGATCGCCCCGGAGGGCGCGCTCGGCGCAGGCTGCGGCTGCTCGTCCGGTACGAGCGCCGGCCTGGCGCCGCTGTGGGGGCTCCTCCTCGGGGTCCTGGTGCTGCAGCGTCGACGCGCTTCTCGCGCCTAGTGCTGGGGCCGGCACCGTCCGGCCCACCGTAGAGCAGCCGACCACCCGAGCGCAGCCAGTTCCCGCAATCACGCGTGCCCAACGTTTTCCCGGGCCGCGTGAGCGGCGGGAGGTGGGCAATGCATCGGGTATGGGCGGGAATCCTTCCAGCGTGTGCGTTGTGGCTGGCCGCGGTCGGCTGCGCTCCGGTCCGGGAAGTTTCGGCGGCCGAACCTTCTGACGTGATCCGCCGCGCGACGATCTCACTCCCCGGCCGCTGCGCCGGGGTCGTGGCGCAGGGTGGAGAGTTCGCGGTGACCGCCGCACATTGCATCAGCCCCGAAGAGGATTTCGTCGCGGTCGAGTTCTTCGACGGTTCGAGCGACGTGGCCGACGTGGCCCTGCTCGATCGCGGCCAGGACATCGCCATTCTCGATCTGACGAAGCAGGCGCCAGCGGAGGGTCTTCCCTTCGCCACCGCGCTGCCGGAGCCGGGAAGCAACGTGTACTTCGGCGGCCGGCTCGAGGCGATGCATCCCGTCCAGTTCGTGCGCGTGGTCCGACTCGGGAGGTGTCCGTCGCTTCCGGAGGTGCCGCAGGCGCTCTTCACCAGCCTGCGCGGAGAGAAGGGCGACTCCGGCGCCCCCGTGGTGGACACCCAGCTCCAGGTGGTCGGGCTGGTGCACGGCGGCGCTGCGTGCAGCATCGCCGCCCCGACGAAGGGCGTGACCCAGCTCATCGCCTCGGTCGAGCAGAAGTCGGAAGGGACCGCGATCGGTGGTGCCGGCTCGGCCGGCGGCGGAGAGGCGGGCGTGCCCAGGTAAGCGGATGACCGGGGGTGAGGCTGGGCAATCAAGCATCCTGCCGAGCCGCGGGCGCCGCGAAGGCGCGGTCCAACCACCGCTGGAAGAGGGCCGCCATCCAATGGATGAGCGCTCCGTTCACCACGACCAGTACCGCAGACACGCCCGTCCAGAGCGCCACGCGGCCCCAATCCAGCAGGCCCCGAGAGGACAGCGCGGCCAGCGCCCACACACCGAAGACCGTTCCCGGCACCGTGGTCAGCACGACGGGCACGTAGCCTCGGAAGAAGATCGCCTGTCCCTGGTGCATGACGAAGTGGAGGAGCAGCACGAGCAGCACGCCCGCCCACAGCTCGTACCAGCCGTGCTCCACCACCAGCACCGTCACGGCAGAGAGCAGCATGAACTCCTCCGCCACCGCGAGCGCGAACGCCGATGTGGACAGCCGCTGGAAGTGCGGGAGCAGCCTGCCCGCCGCGGCCGGTAGGCGCGTGCGCAGGGTGTCCTCGTGCCGGGTGAACCACGGCTTGATCATGATGATCTCCTCGAAGTCGTGGAGCATGAAGAAGACGGGCAGGAGCCAGAGGATGGATTCGAGTTGCACGGCATTCTCCTCGCGATGTGTCGGGCCACAGGTTGGCCGGAGGACGCGCACAAAGCAGTGACGGGACGCGCCGCTGGACTGACCCGATGCGCCAACCCTGGCCCCGCGCTCAGCCCGCCGAAGCAGCGCGACGGCGGTACTCGGCGGGGGTGAGCCCGGTCCACCGACGGAAAGCACGGTGGAAGGCGCTCGGCTCCGAGAAGCCGAGGAGGAATGCCAGCTCCGCGATCGAGGTGGTCCCCTCGCCCAGATGGCGCTCGGCAATCGTACGCCGCACTTCGTCGACGAGCGCCTGGTGCGAGGTCCCGGCCTCCTGGAGCCGGCGCTGCAGGGTGCGCGGGGCGACATCGAGCCGGAGCGCCACCTCGTCTAGATGTGCCTCTCCCCCGTGCAGGGCCTCAGCCACGGCCTGGCGCACCCGGGAGAGAAAGTCGTCCTCGCGGGGGAGCCTCGCCAGGAGTTCCTCGGCATACCGATCCAGAACGACGCACAGCCCGGGGTTGGCGCCCGGGAGCGAGCGCTCGAGCAGCGAACGCGCGAACACCAGCGCGTTCTCCTCCTGGTCATACAGGAGCGGGACCTGGAAGAAGCGCCGGCGCGCCTCGAGGTCGACAGGAGCGCTATGGGAGAATGTGGCGC
Organism: Myxococcaceae bacterium; assembly: GCA_049589315.1. Classification (GTDB taxonomy): domain Bacteria; phylum Myxococcota; class Myxococcia; order Myxococcales; family Myxococcaceae; genus JBAWAM01. The sequence goes on along the minus strand of JBAWAM010001004.1, from coordinate 314 downwards.
GGACGGGCCCGGCGCTCCCGCCCAGCAACTGCTTCACGCTGAAATGCAGCAGCGCCAGCGCCGCCTCCGGGACTTGCCACAGCGGGCTCTCCTCCGTGCCGGGCAACCGGTAGACGAGGCGCACCTCGTCGCCCTCCTCGCGCAGCGCCACCTCCACCTCGTCGTAGAGGAGCCGCGTGTAGCGGACCAGTCGCTCCAGCGCGGCCCCCAGGGTGGGGCTGCTGGCGACGGCATAGCCTGCGACGTCGTACGTGCCGGGCTGCACGAGGGTGGCGGTGACGAGCCCCAAGGACTCTCCTGGACACCCGATGAGC
>JBAWAM010001003.1:0-7016 GCA_049589315.1 Myxococcaceae bacterium | reverse complement strand
CGTTGTCCACGCCCGGAGAGACGAAGCCCATCAGGAACAGCAGCAGCACGACCGGGATCGCCGCCTCGCCGAGGATGCGCCGGTAGCGCGCCGGGAGGATGGTCCGGTACTTGAGCCCGAAGACGATCACGCCGCCCAGGCACCCGTACACCATCCCCGAGGCCCCGACCGTCACCGCATCCGGAGCGAGCCAGAGGGACAGGCCCATCGTGCAGATCCCCGACACCACCAGCAGGAACAGGTAGTCCAGGCGGCGGTACGCGTTCTCCAGCGCGCCGCCGACGTTGAACAGGACGAACATGTTCACGCCGAGATGGAGCAGGTTCCAGTGCAGGAAGTTAGCGGTCATGAGCCGCCAGAGCTGAGCGAGGTCGAAGACCAGCGGCCCTGCCTTCCCCCCGAAGGTCACCATCGCATCCAGGTCCAGCGGGCCGCCGCGCAGCGTCCACAGGTGGATGCCGAGGTTCAGGAAGATCAGCCCGGTGGTCAGCCACGGGAAGCGGATCAACCCGAAGGTGCGGTGGAAGTGGGCGCGGCGCGGCTCGTGGAGCGAACGAAACAGTTCGAGATCACACGCAGGAACGAACGCATCCCCGGTCACGGCGGGGAGGCGGACGAGACACTGCGGGGAGATGTCTCCCCTCCGAACCCGGGCCTCGAACTCCGACAGGTCGAGATCCTCGTCCCCCACCTCGGTTCGCAGGGTGAGCGGCTGACTCACGAGCAGGTGATATCAGGGACGGCCGGGACAGGGCATCCCCGACACACCTGCTCACTTGTCCCCGAGTCAGGCGTTCAGCACCGGGTGGGGTGCCTTGTTAGGGGCGGGACGCGTTTGCTATACACTCCCACTGTACCGTGATGAAACTCATCATCGAAGACGACGAGGGCCGAAGGACCGTAGTGCCCTTCGTCCGCGACGAGATCACGATCGGCCGTCAGGAAGGCAACACCATCCGACTGACCGAACGCAACGTCTCGCGGCGTCACGCGCGGCTGCTGCGCGAGACCGACTCTGTCTACCTCGAGGATCTCGGCAGCTATAATGGCGTCCGGGTCAACGGGGAGAAGGTCCTCGGTCGAATGTCGATCGGCGACGGCGATCTGGTCCAGATCGGAGACTACGACCTGGCGATCCAGGCCGAAGGTTCCCAGACGGCCACGTCGTCGGAGTTGGCGCCAACCGTCCCGGGCTTCCCGCGGTCGCTCTTGCCGGACTCCGCGACGCAACAGCGGGTCGACGAACCGCCGACCGAGGCCAGCTCGCCCGTGTACGAGGAGGCGGAGCCCGTCTCGGATGAAGAGCACACCCCGGTCACCTCGCCCACTCAGGGGTCCTCCTCACCCGAGCCCCGCCGTCAGTCCACGGCGGTCATTCGCGTCGACAAGGTGGAGGCGAACCGGGCTCGACCGCTGCTGGACCTGGATCCGGAGGAGGCCCCGCGGCTGGTGGTGCTCAACACCGAGTTCGCCGGCCGCGAGTTCGCCTGCATCCGGACCGAGCTGCGCATCGGACGGACCGACGACAACGACATCTGCCTCGACCACCGCTCCCTCTCGCGCACGCACGCGAAGCTCGTCCGCGAGGTCAATGGAGAGTGGCGCATCCTCGACATGCAGTCGGCGAACGGGCTGACGGTCAATGACGAGTCGTATGCCCAGGCGACCCTGAACCACCTGGACGTGGTCGAGCTCGGGCACGTGAGGATCAAGTTCATTGGCGTGGGTGAGACGTACACCTTCCTCCCCGCCGCCGAAGAAAAACGGACCCGGAGGTCCGGTTCGAAGGCTCCGAGGTTCATCGGCTTCGCCCTGGGTGCCATCGCGCTCGCCGGCGGCGGCTGGTACGTCGTGAACCGCACGATGGCGCCCACCACGACCCCGGAACCTGCGCACGCCGAGAAGCCCGCTGCCCCCGCTGTGCAGGCGGCCAGGCCGGCCGCAGACTCGGCGAAGACGAAGCTCGATGCGGCGCGCGACGCGGTCGGCCGCAACGCGTTCGAGTCCGCGGTGGAGCACCTCGAGGGGCTCAAGGCGCTTGCGGGGGTCGACGCGGCGCTGCTCGCGGAAGCGGAGAATCTGCTGGATCAGTCGCGGGCGGAGCTCCTGTTGAAGAAGCGCCTAGACCAGGCCGAGGCTGCGATCGAAGAGGGACAGGTCCCACAGGCCCGCGCGCTGCTCAAGGACTCCGCCTCGACCGTCGCGTGGGTCGAACGGCACAAGGCCCTTTCGGAGGAGGCGGACGCGCTCGCCGACCAGGGCCGGAAGCGGAACAAGCCCGCCGCGCGGCAGCAAGCGCGCGTCGAGAGCGCAGGAGTGAAGGTCCCCGAAGAGGCCGCCGAGCCGCAGAGCCCAGCCGTGAACCCCGCCGTGGTCGCGGAGGCGAAGAAGCTCTTCGAAGACGGAACGGCGCTCTTCAAGAAGGCGCAGTACCGGGAGGCGCGGACGTTGTTCGCCCGCTGTCTGGACGTGGCCCCCACCTATGCGTGGTGCCACCTGATGCTCGGGTCGACCTACGCGCGAATGGGCGAAGTCGACAACGGGGCGCGCCATTACCGCACGTTCGTGAAGCTCGCACCCAACGCGGAAGAAGCGCGGCAGGTGCGCGACCTGCTGGAGCAGTTCGAGGCCAGCAAAGGCAGTCCGATCAACTAGGCAAGGAACCGTCGTGAACACCTCAACCGTGATGTCCAATCTTCCCCAGTCCGGTGCCGGCGCCGAGGCGCTCGGGGCCACCGAGCCCCTGCGTCCCCGTCGAGGAGGATCCGTGCAGATCCGGATCCTGGTGGTCGACGACGAACAGGACAACTGCGACTACCTGAAGCTCCTCCTCAACCGGGAAGGCTACGAGGCCGACACCTGCACGGATCCGACGAAGGTCGTCGAGATCCTGAAGGGCACCGACTACCACATGGTCGTGCTCGACATGATGATGCCGAAGATGAGCGGCACCGAGGTGCTCGAGGCGATCCGCAAGATCGACAGCGACATCGCGGTCATCGTGGCGACGGCGTATCCCAACGTGGATACCGCGGTCGCGTCGCTCCGCGCGCAGGCATCCGATTACGTCAAGAAGCCGTTCGAGCCGTCGACCTTCATCGGCACCGTGGCGAACGCGCTGGCCCAGAAGGGCCTCTCCCGCGATCCCGAGGCGGACCTCCACCGCGCGATCGGCCGGGTGATCCGCGAGGCGCGCAAGACCCAGGAGCTCACGCTCAAGCAGCTCGCGCGCCGCACGGGCCTCAGCGTCTCGTTGCTGTCGCAGATCGAGCGGGCGGAGTCCTCGGCGTCCATCTCCTCGCTCTACAAGATCGCCAACGCGCTGCGCATCCGGATGGCAGAGCTGTTCGGCGAGGCGTAGCCCCGCCGGCGCGGCCTCACCGCCCCTTGAACACGGGGCGTCGCTTCTCCAGAAATGCCGTCCGCCCTTCCCGCGCGTCGTCGCTGAGGAAGGCCTGGCGGCGCAGCGCCCGGAGCTCGGCCACGACCGTTGGCCCGAGCCCGGGCTCTTCGAGCGCGTTGAACACCCGGCGCATCCCCTTCACCGCGAGCGGCGCATTCGCGGCCGTCTCCTCGGCCAGGGTGAAGGCGGCGAGCTCCGCCTGGGACTCCGATTCCAGCGCGTCGAGCAGGCCCCACGCCTTCGCCGTCTCGGCCGGGACACGCATGCCCGTGAGGAACATGCGGCGGGCGTTCTGCAGGCCCACCAGGCCGATGAGCTTTGCGATGCCTTCGGGCGCGTAGACGATGCCCAGGCGAGCGGGCGGCATGCAGAACAGCGCTCGCCCGCTGCCAACGCGGAAGTCGCAGGTCGCCGCGAGCTCGCAGCCGGCCCCGAACGCCGGGCCTTCGACGAGCGCGATGCTGGCCGCGGGGTGATGCTGCAGCCTCGCCAGCACCTGGCCCAGATGATCGTCGGGGAGCCGGTCGCCCTCCGGCAAGGCCAACGCGCCCAGGTCATACCCGGCGCAGAAGGCCCCTGCCTCGCCGCGCAGCACCAGGACGCGGACGCCCTCCTGCTCGGCGCGGTCGAGGTGATCCGACAGCGCCTGCAGCAACAGCTCGTCCAGCGCGTTGCGGCGCGCCGGGTTGCTGATCGTGAGGACCCGGACCGCGCCCCGATCTTCGGCGCGGATTCCGGCCGGGCTCACCCCAGCACCACCAGCACGTCGCCTTCGTCGACCGCCTGGGACTCCTTGCAGCGGATCTCCTTCACCGTTCCGCCTTCCGGAGCCTCCACCGGCATCTCCATCTTCATCGACTCGAGGATCACCAGCACGTCACCCGACTCGACCTTCTGGCCCTCCTTGACCTCGATCTTCCAGACGGTGCCGGTGATGTGTGCGGGGACGTCGGCCATGGATGTCTCTCCAATCAGAGGTGTTCGAGGAACTTCGTGTCGATCCGGCCCTGGCGGAACGCGGGCGACTCGAGGATGCGCAGATGCAGGGGGATGTTGGTCTTGATGCCTTCGACCGTGAACGACTGCAGCGCGCGGATGGACCTGTGGATCGCCTCGTCGCGGGTGGCGCCGGAGACGATCAGCTTGGCGATCATCGGATCGTAGTACGGAGTGACGGTGTTGCCTTCGACATAGCCCGCATCGACCCGGACGCCCTCGCCCTCCGGAGGCCGCCACGTCTTGAGGGGGCCCGGCGAGGGGAAGAACTTGACCGGGTCTTCGGCGTAGATCCGGAACTCGAGCGCGGCGCCCTTCCGCTTCACGTCCTCCTGCTTCACCGTGAGCGCTTCGCCCGCGGCGATGCGGAGCTGCCAGCCGATGAGGTCGAGGCCCGTGGTGAGTTCAGTGATCGGGTGCTCCACCTGGAGCCGCGCGTTCATCTCGATGAAGTAGAACTCGCCGTCTGCCCAGAGGAACTCGACGGTGCCGGCGTTGGCGTAGCCGAAAGCGCGCGCCGCGGCGACCGCCGCCTCGAACAGCTTCTGCTGGGCCGCGGCGTTGGCCCCGTCCAGGAACAGCGGCGAGCCCGCCTCCTCCACGACCTTCTGGTGCCGGCGCTGGATGGAGCACTCGCGCTCGAGCCCGTGGATGAGGTGGCCGTGATGATCGCCCAGGATCTGGACTTCGATGTGCCGGGGCGCCGGGAAGTACCGTTCGAGGTACAGCGCGTCGCGTCCGAAAGCGGCCCGCGAGCGATCGCTGCACTGCCGGAAGACCTTCTCCAGCTCCACCGCGTCCTTCGCCACCGCCATCCCGATGCCGCCGCCGCCGCCCGCGGCCTTGCACAGCACGGGGTAGCCGATGCGCTCGGCCTCTTCGACGGCGGCCCGCGCGTCGGGGATCACCGAACGAGAGCCCGGGACGATGGGGACGCCCGCGGCGGCGACGAGCTTGCGCGCCTCGCTCTTGTCCTTCATCCGCTCCATCGCCTCCGGCGGCGGGCCGACGAACACCAGGCCGGCATTCCTGCACGCGCGGGCGAAGTCGCCGTTCTCCGAGACGAAGCCGTAGCCGGGGTGGACCGCCTCCGCGCCGGTCTTCTTCGCCGCGTCGAGCAGCGCGCCGACGTTGAGGTAGCTGTCCTTCGCGGGGGCCGGCCCCAGGAGCACCGCCTGATCGGCCTCCTTCACGAACGGCAGGTCTGCGTCGGCTTCCGAGTAGACCGCGACCGTCTCGATGCCCATCTGGTGGGCGACCGCGTTGATGCGCCGGGCGATTTCTCCGCGGTTGGCGATGAGCAGCTTCTTGAACATGAGCCCGAAAACGTAGTCGTGGACCTCCGGGGTGACAAGCGCGTTTGCACCTCGTCAGGCCGCTGAGTACCCTGCCGCCGTGCCCCGAGCGAAGCAACAGCCCGTAGCGGACGTGGTGGATCTCCGCGCGGTCCGCACCCGGCGGCGACTCGACGTCTGGCGCCAGAAGCTGTCGCGTGTGATGGAGTCGAACCAGCGGACCGTGGGCAGGCTGTATGCGACCGGCGCGCTGTTCTCTCGCCAGGGGACCCGCGTCGGACGTGATCTGCTCCTCGCCCACCAGCACCTGCTCAAGATCTCCGCCCTGCTCGACCGGCTCGCCAACGACGGCGACGTCCCCGCGCCGCGCAATCCGGCGGAGCTGGAGAAGCTGTATTTGGAGTTGGACGCGCTGCTCGATCGCACGCAGGCCATCACCCACCGCAGCGGTGATTTCCTGTCGCGCCTGCGCAAAGAGTGAGATGACCCGGCCATGAACGTGCTCGTCGTCTATGGTCGGCTCTACGTCGACTGTCTGGTGAAAGCACTGCGGGCGATCGGCCGCAACCTGTGGACGGTCGTGCTGCCGCTGCTGCTCGGCGTGATCTTCGCGGTCGCGGCGATGCTCCTCGGAGGGCTCGGCGGCCTCATCGGCGGGATACTGCTCGGGCTCGTCCAGTCGGCCGTCATCAGCGCCTATCTCTACTTCGTGGGCGAGTTGGTGAGCGGCAGCAAGGTCTCGCTCAGCGAGCTCAAGCGGAGCTTCGGCGCCTACTTCTGGTCGGTGCTCAACCTGTTCTTCGTGTTCTGGGTGGCGCGTCTGCTCATCGTGCTCCTGCTCCAGAAGCCGGAGCTGGTCCTGGTGCTCACTGCGGTCGCGGCGTTCGCCTTCAACGCGGCGCCCGAAGTGATCTACCAGCGCAGGACCTACGGCGGCCTCCAGACGCTCCAGGAGAGCTGGAGTTTCCTGGGCGAGAACTGGCTGCCGTGGTTCGTACCCAACCTCCCGATGATCGCAGGACTGCTGGCGCTCACGTCGCTGTCGCCCCTCTCGGGGTTGATCTCCTGGCTGGTGCTCGGACCGATCGCTCACGTCGCGATGGTGTTCCGCGGCTTCCTCTTCCGCGAGCTCGCTGGCTCCTCGCACCGGCAGCGGATGTTCCGCTACCGCAACGCCTGAACGCGACGCCTCGCCCGAATCGGCATAGGGGGCTGAAGGTTTAGCCCTTCAGCTCCCCTGCCACACCACCGGACATGCGGGTCCGCATCCGGCGGTTCGGTTGGTTGAGGTTATGCGGCAAGCCGCGGCAATCCGTGCTTGT
>JBAWAM010001002.1:0-3729 GCA_049589315.1 Myxococcaceae bacterium | reverse complement strand
CTCCGTCCACCTCCTCGTCATTCGCGAGCACGTCGATGACCACGGTGGCCCCGACGCGGGTGGACACCGAGTCATCGTTGGCGAGCGGCGCATCGTTGATCGGATTCACCGTCACGGTGACCACCGCGGTGGACGTCTCCTGGTCGGCATCGCGGACGGTGTACGAGAACGTGTCGGTGCCGGAGGAGTTGTTACCGGGCTGGTAGGTGATGGCTCCGTCCGCTTCGACGACCGTCGAGCCATTCGCCGGCGGGGTCGACACGGTCACGGTCACCGGGGCATCGAAGAGCCCGGTGTCGTTCGCCTGCACCCGGATCTTCACCGAGACGTCCTCATCGGTCGTCGCGAAGTCCGCCACCGCAAGAGGCTCATCGTTCGAACCGGTCACGGTGACCGAGACGGTTCCGGTGCCCACGTCGCCATCGCTGTCGGTGACGGTGTACTGGAACGAGTCCGGGCCTGAGTAGTCGGCATCAGGGGTGTACAGGATGGAGTTGTCGCCCTGGACCACCGCGGAGCCGTGGGCTGGAGGCACCGAGATCGCCACGGTCACCGGCGCGTTTCCGAGCTGGGTGTCGTTGTCGAGGACCGCCACCGAGCCGCTGCCGTCCTCGGGCACGGTGAGCGAATCCGCGACGGCGACCGGCGTGTAGTCGAACGGCGTGATCGTGACGCTGACCTCGGCAGTGTCCGAGCCGCCGTTTCCGTCGGAGACCGTGTACGTGAACAGGTCCGACCCGTTGTAGCCGGGGGCCGGCGCATACGTCAGGCCCGTGCCGCCTCCGGTCACCGTCACCGTGCCATGCGCCGGCGTGCTCGCGGCCGTGATGGTCAGGGTCTCACCGGACTCCGGCGCCGTCGTGTCGTTGGTGAGCACGGGCACCGCCGTCGGGCCGGCGTTCTCCGCGACCGTGAGACTGTCGTCGGCCGCGTCGGGCGGGTCGTTGACTGCGGTGATCGTGACGGCGACGGACGCGGTCGCGACGCCGCCGTTCCCATCGCTGATCGTGTAGGTGAAGCTGTCTTCCCCGAAGTAGTTGGCGGCCGGCTGGTAGATCACCTGCGCACCGTCCGTGCTCGCCGTGCCGTGCGCGGGCGCGGACACGGTGGTGACGGTCAGGAGCTCGCCGCTGTCGGGGGCGATGGTGTCGTTGGAGAGCACGTCCAGCGCCGTGGGCGGCGCATCCTCGCCGATCGCGAACGCGTCGTTCGCAGCGGCGGGGTTGTCGTTCACCGGGACGACGTTGACGAGGATCGTGTCCTCATCGAGCAGCGCGCCTCCGATGCCGCTGGCCCCGAGGTCCCTGGTCAGCACGGTGATGCTGGTGGGGCCCTCGAAGTTGGCGGGCGGTGTGAACCGCAGCGTGTTCAGCGCGCTGTTGATCGCTGCGATCGTCCCGCTGAAGGTCATGCTCGGCGCGGCGTTTCCGTTGCCGGCCTGGAACGTCAGATTGGCCTTCGTTCCCAGGGACACGCTGCCGACCGCGGACGAGAGCGTGACCTGTAGGGTGGCGGCATCGATGTCGGCGACGGTCACCGCGTTCCCGGTGATGCTCGAGAAGAGCAGCACGCCGTCTTCGGCAATGAACTGAGGGTTCGGGATCGTGTTGACCGGTGCGTCGTTCACGCCCGCCACGGCGATGCTGATCGCGTCGGAGTCGGACTTCGCCGCGCCACCCGTGTTCCCCTGATCGTTCGAGAGGAGCGTGACCGTCGCGGTGCCGACGAAGTTCACGTTGGGGACGAAGCTCGACCCGTCCAGCGCGCTGTTGACGCTGTCCAGCGTGCCCGTGAAGGTCATCGTGGTGTCCGAAGCGCCGGTCCCCGCAGTGAGGGTCACCGCCGAGGGGTTGCCCAGGGTCAGCCTGCCGTTCGTCGCGCTGAAGGTGACGCGCACCAGGCCTGCGCTGAGATCGGCATCGCTCACACTCAGGCCCGTTCCGCTGGCGGACGAGAACGTGAACAGCCCCTCCTCGAACATGGACTGAGCGCCGGGCACGGCGTTGACGGGCGGATCGTTGTCCGAAGCCCAATTGAGGGTGATGACGTCGGTGTCCTGGGCCGCGCCACCGGTACCGGTGTTGCCCTGATCATCGGTGACGATCATCAGCGTGCTGGTGCCGATGAAGTTGGCCGGCGGCGTGACGGTGAGGCCGTTCAGCGCAGCATTGATGCGAACCGGTGTACCCGTGAAAGTCAGGGTGGGATCGGCCAGGCCGTCGCCGACGCTGAAGGCGATCCCGCTGGTCGTCGGCAGGCTGATGAGCGAGCCGTTGTTCGCGGTGAGGGACACCCGCAGTTGGCTGGCGCCCACGTCCACGTCGGAGACGAGGAGGGTGTTGAAAGTCCTCGGGACGTCCTCGATGGCCGACTGCGTACCGGTGGGAACCGTGTTCACCGGGGGGTCGTTGATCGAGGTCACCGTGAGCGTCAGGACGTCGACGTCACTCTCTCCCGTCGAGTCGCTGGTGCTGAGAGTCAGCGTCGCCGGACCGTTGTAGTTCGCCGTAGGAACGTACCGCGCGTTGTTCAGGCCGGTGTTGAGCGCGGCGAGGGGCCCCTGCGCGGTGACGGTCGCGGTGTTGTTGCCGGTGACGATGAGGCCGGAGGAGGCGCCGAGCGTGAACGTTCCGTTCGTCACCATGACCTGGACCGTCAGGTCCGGGTTGTTCGCGTCCGCGACACGGAGGGCGTTCCCCGCCGCGCTGGAGAATGTGAGCTGGGTGTCCTCGATGATTTGCTGAGGTGCCGGCAGCGTGTTGACCGGCGTGGTGTTCACTTCCGCCACGGAGGCCGTGACGGTCGCGGTGGCGACCCCGCCGTTCCCGTCGGAGACCGTGTAGGTGAAGGGATCGGTCCCGGTGAAGTTGTTCGCCGGCGCGTAGGTGAGGCCCGTTCCGCCGCCGGTCACCACCACCGTGCCGTTGGCCGGTTGCGTGACCGCCACGATGGTGAGGGTCTCGCCCAGATCCGGCGCCGCACTGTCGTTGCTCAGCACACTGACCGCGGTCGGGCCGGTGTTCTGTTGGACGGTGAAGCCGTCGTCCGTCGCGGTGGGCACGTCGTTGACGCTGGTGACGTTCACGGTGACGGTCGCGGTGTCGACGCCGCCGTTACTGTCGGAGACGCCGTAGGAGAAGCTGTCGGTGCCGTGGAAGTTCGGCGCGGGCTGGTAGCTGACGGATGTGCCGTTGTTCGCGACGGTGCCGTTCGAAGCCGCGCCCACCGAGGTGATGGTGAGCGTCTCGCCGATGTCGGGCACCACGGTATCGTTGGCGAACACGGTGAGGGTGGTGGCCGGAGCATCCTCGGCGACCGTGAAGCTGTCGTTCACCGCGTCCGGCGCATCGTTGACCGAGCCCACGGTGATCGTGACGGTGTCCTCGCGGGTCAGGGGGCCGCCGGCGCCGGTCCCACCGAGATCGCTGGTGAAGACGGTCACCGTCGCAGTCCCGAAGAAGTCCGGGTTCGGGGTGAAGGTGAGCCCGTCGAGCGCCTTGTTGAGCGCCGCGATCGTCCCGGTGAAGGTCGTGCTGGCATCCGCGGTGCCGTCCCCGGACTGGAAGCTGAGCCCGTTCTTTCCGCCGAGCGTCAGGGTGCCGTTGGAAGCGGAGACCGACACCTGGAGCGTCGGCGCATCAACGTCCGACACGGTGATGGGGTTGCCGTTGGCGGTGGAGAACGCGCGCGGCACGTCCTCGTTCGTGAGCTGGGCGGAGGGGACGCTGT
>JBAWAM010001001.1:0-9563 GCA_049589315.1 Myxococcaceae bacterium | reverse complement strand
GACTGGGCAGGAGCTGGAGCGATTGGTGGAGATCATGGCCCGTCTCAGGGCCGAAGGTGGATGCCCCTGGGACCGCGAGCAGGACTTGCGCTCGCTCCGTCCCTACCTCGTCGAGGAGACGTACGAGGTCCTCGATGAGATGGACCGGGTCGCGTATGGCGGACCGTGGGGGCCGCTGTGCGAGGAGCTGGGAGATCTGCTGTTCCAGATCATCTTCCACGCCCAGCTCGCCACCGAGCTGGGCGAGTTCACCATGGCCGACGTGTGCGCGGCGATCAGCGACAAGATCACCCGCCGACATCCGCACGTGTTCGGAGACGCGCGGGTCGCCGGCGCCGAGCAGGTGCTCGCGAACTGGGCGAAGCTGAAGGCGGACGAGCGGAAGACGAAGACCGGTCGCGAGGGCTCGGTGCTCGACGGCGTTCCCACCGCAGCCCCCGCCCTGCTCCGCGCCGAACGCCTCACCGAGAAGGCCTCGCGGATCGGCTTCGATTGGCCCGATCTCGCCGGTGTGCGCGGCAAGCTCGACGAGGAGCTCGGGGAGCTCGATGAGGCCATCCAGCAGAAGGACCGCGACGCGATAGAGCACGAGCTCGGGGATGTTCTCTTCTCCCTCGCCAACGTCGCCCGCTTCATCCAGACGCCCGCGGAGGACGCGCTTCGGCAGGCGATCCGGCGGTTCACCTCCCGCTTTCACGAGATCGAGGCGGGACTGAGGGAGCAGAGCGTTCCATTCGGTGAGGCGACGCTCGAGCAGATGGAGGCGCTCTGGCAGCGGGCCAAGGCGAAGGAGGTCGCCATCCCGCCGCCCGTCCACGTTCCCCGCGCCGCCGTTCAGGCGATCCGGCTGCCACTGCACAGGGCGCAGGAGATGACCTCGTTCTGGGACCGCGTCGGCCCGCTCCTGGGGTGGACGCGGAGACAGCACACCGGCGGCAGACTCGCCTGGGACGCGGGTAGCATGCTGCTGTCGTTCGTCCCCGCTCGTCACGACGAAGCGCCAGAAGCTCGAAGCGCGATGGAGCTCCTGCTCGATGCGCCGTCGAGGGCCGCCGTCGAAACGCTCTACCAGGAGCTGATCGGCGTGCCGGGAGCGGCGGTCGAATCCCCGTCCGCCGACCTGGAAGGCAAGTGGGGCTTCACCTTCCGCGATCCCGACGGCAATGCCTGGCGCTATGGGCTTTCGTGACGCATTGCGGCGAGATGAACATTCCGTTCAGGCTGTCCACGGTGGACTTGAACGGATTGTCCACAGGATCTGTGTGCAACCTGGGGGGAAGTCTGTGGAGTCCAGTGGACACAAGAGGGACGTCACAGGTCCGTGCCGTGCGTGCGGAAGAATGCGGCATGCCCCCTGTGGATGAAAAACGCGAGGCGCAACAATGGGTTGGAGCGACTGCCCCGCCCTGTTGTCCACAGCGTCATCTGGCCGCTCCCCCAGCAGACACGGGCTTGAACGTTTTGTAAGGTGCGATTGCTCGTTTCGTGCCATGTGTTGTGGACGGAAGGCTCACTGGCCGCGCCTCGCGGCTTGACGTCGAAGCGCGACCCCTGTAGGTAGCGCGGCCCCTAATCAGGTGGAGTTTCAATCGTGGCGAACACCAAGTCTGCAGAGAAGCGCAACCGCCAGTCCCAGAAGCGCCGCGTGCGCAACCTGGCCGAGAAGTCCCGCGTTCGCACGGCGGTGAAGGACGCGCGTGAGGCGTTCGCGTCGAAGGACGCTGGCAAGTCGAAGGACGCGTTCAAGGCTGCGGCGCGCACCCTGGGGAAGGCTGCGTCCAAGGGCGTGCTTCACAAGCGCACCGCTTCGCGCCGCATCTCGCGGCTGGCGAAGGCGCAGACCCGGGCCACCGCCCAGGCGTAGATTCAAGCGAAGCGCTGCCGGTCGCACCGTCGCGCGGATGTGGAGCCGCAGGCCTGGAACATCAGGCCGCACTCTCGTCCGCGCGATCGTCTGTTTCTGCGCCGTGGCTCAGTCTTCCGCGGCGATCCGCTCGAAGCCTTCGCGCATGAGGCGGTCGGCAAGCCGCCGAAGCGCAGCGTCGCGGTTGGCCTCTGTCTGCAGGACGTCCACTCCGGGGAGGTAATCCTCGGATCCAGAGACGACGCGCTCGCTCAGGATCTGTCCGCTCTTCCTCAGCCTCAGCTGCGCGGTGGCGAAGATGCGGTAGCTGGCGAGCGTCGCCGGCTCCAATTCCTTCGGCGTCGTCAGCAGGGCCGGCCCACCCCATACGGAGAGGACCTCGCCGGAGAGCTCAGCGTCGGCATCGGCGCGGGCCTCGATTCCTGCGCGTGTGAGCTGCTCACGGAGGGATTGCGTGAACACGGCCTGGAGCCCCGGCTCTGCGGTCTGATTTCCGAAAACCGGCGCCGACACGGCACGGATGCCCTGGGGCAACGTGACGGGACCGGCGGTGAAGCGGTAGCCGCAGCCGGCAGTGAGTGTCAGTGCCAGGGACAGCAGGAGTGTGGGTCGGCAGTTGGCAGTTGGCAGTCGGCGGGACACGCGGAGACGGTACCTGCGCACATGGGAGGGTCAAGGGAATCACTTCCCTCGCGGCGCGGCTGATTGCCCGGGGAGCTCGCGGGTACGGTTCAAAGGAATGCGTTGGGCCCGACCCTCGAGGACGTCGGTGAGGAGCTCGGGGATGACCTTCTCCATCTCGGACCGGGGGACGTCGCGGACGGCTCGCCTGCCTTCGTTCCCGGTCAGGCCGTATTGGACCACCGTGATCCGAACAGGCGCATTGGGCTCGGTCGAGGTCTTCGCGATGCCGACCTCCAGGATGTGGTCGGGCGCGAGGTGATCGAGGTAGCGGTTGTAGAACAACCGCGCGAGCTGCATCTGGCACCTCACGGCAACCTCAGCCGAGGTCTGTGCCCGGCGGGCCCCCTTCTGCTTCTCGATGTCCTCGCGGCAACCGCGCTGGCCTGTCTCCCAGACTGTGCGCAACGCTTCAGGCCACGCTTTCGGCGGGGGCCCGCTGAACTCGGGCACGAGCATCCCGGGACGGAACAGGGGGTCGGCGACGGGGGCGACGTCGATGGGCGTGTGCCCGGCACGGCGCACGGCCTCGATTGCCGCTGTCTTCACTGCTGCCGCAGAGCGTGGGCTGAGGTTGGCGCGCTCCTCGAGGTACAGGGTCGCCTTTCCAGCGAGCGCGGATGCGGGGAGCAGCCATATCAAGGCGACAGCGCGGGCGCGGTGCACGCGCCGACAATACCGCGGGAGCGGTCAGCGCTGGAGTTCGATGCCCTGACGGCTCAGCTCGCCCGACACGATCTCCCACCCGGCCTCGGTCGCCTTCTTCTTCTCGGCGCCTCCCTGGCCCAAGGGCAGGATCGTGCTCACGCCGTCCTTCCGCTCGACATGGATCGCGAACTCGCGCATGCGGATCCACATCCACACGTTCCACGCCGCGAGGACTGCAACGGCTGCTTTGGCGAACGAGCTGCTCACGAATCCGGCGAACAACGCCCCGAGCACGGCGCCGAACGCGAAAAACCACACGCGGCGCTGCACGAGGGCGGCGCGGCGGATCGATGCGAGAGGAACCGATTCCGATTGGGGGCCGCTCTCCAGCTTCAGTGATTCCGCATCGACGATGAGTTTCCGGCCGCCACCGAGGTCGGCGACCTTCTCCGATTGATTCTCCATGGTTCGACCCTCACGCCCGGCCCCTCTCGCTGCGTCTGCGTCCCCGAAGCGCGCATCAGGCTGTGCGCGCGCGGGGGCTGGCAACGGAGAGGCGATCTTGGCGCCACACTGAATGCACTTCTCGCTCGGCGACTGGGGCCGTCCGCAGGCTTCGCACATGACGAGCACTTCGGTAGCCACGATCGCCCTCTATCCGGCGACGACGAAGTTGATCAGGCGCTTCGGCACGAACACGACCCGCCGCAGCTGCTTCCCGGCCAGGTTCGCCTGCACCTTGTCGTCGGCCTCTGCCGCGGCGCGGACCTCTGCCTCTCCGGCCTCTGCCGGGACCCTGATTTCGGCGCGGAGTTTCCCGTTCACCTGCACGGCGTAGGTGAGCATGTCCTCCACGACCAGCGCGGGATCGAACTCGGGCCAGGCCTGCGCCACGACCGGGGTCGCGTGTCCGTACGCCTCGGCCACCTCGTCCGCCAGGTGCGGCGCGAACGGGGTCAGCACGATCGTCAGGAGCCGGAGGGCCTCGTTCATCGCGGCCCTCTCCGCCGGGGTCTCCACCTTCTCCAGGGCGTACAGCGCGTTCAAGAACTCCATCGAGCCGGCGATCGCGGTGTTGAACGAGAGGCGCTCGATGGCCTCCCCCACCCGCTTCAACCCCTTGTGCGCCGCGCGGCGGATCTCCAGCGCCTTGCCTTCCCAGGGGCCATCCCAGGTTGCGCCCTTCACCGCCGCCTCGTGCTGTGCGGCCAACGCATGGACGCGCCGGAGGAAGCGGTATGCGCCCTCCACCTGATCGTCGGACCAGTCGAAGTCGCGCTCGGGCGGACCCGCGAACATCACGTACGTCCGGGCGGTGTCGGCGCCGTACTTCTCCACGATCGTCGCCGGCGCCACCACGTTGCCCCAGCGCTTGGACATCTTCCGGCCATCGGGCCCGTTCACGATGCCCTGGGTGATGAGGCGCGTCACCGGTTCGTCCACCGGGCTCAGCCCCAGCTCCTTCATCACCCGCGTCCAGAAACGGAAGTAGAGCAGGTGCATCACCGCGTGCTCGGGACCGCCCACGTAGACGTCGACCGGGAGCCACCGCTTCGCCTCGGCGGGATCGAACGGGGCCTTGTCGTACTTCGGCGACAGATAGCGCGCGAAGTACCAGCAGGAGTCCACGAACGTGTCCATCGTCTCGGTCTCGCGTCGGGCGGGACCGCCACAGGTCGGGCAGGTGGTGTTGACGAACTCGGGCACCTTCGCGAGCGGGGGTTCGCCCTTGCCGGTCAGCACCTTCTCGGTGTCGATCTCCGGCAAGCGGATCGGGAGTTGGTCATCCGGGACGGGGATGCCCTTCCGCTCCGGATCGCACTTCTCGCAGTAGACGATGGGGATGGGGGTGCCCCAGTAGCGCTGGCGGGAGAAGCCCCAGTCGCGCTGACGGTAGGTCACCGTCGCCCGGCCCAGGCTCTTCTGCTCCAGCCAGGCGCTCATCTTGCGCCGCGCCTCGGCCGACTCCAGCCCGCTGAACTCACCCGAGTCCGCGAGAACACCGTCCTCGGTGAACGCGTTCTCCATCGCTTCGGCTCCGGAGATCCGCTCGCCGGTCTTCGGCTGGATCACCACGCGGATGGGCAGCCCGTACTTCTTTGCGAAGGCGAAGTCGCGCTCGTCGTGCGCGGGCACGCTCATCACCGCGCCGGTGCCGTAGTCCGCCAGCACGAAGTTGGCGACCCACACCGGGATCTTGTCCCCGGTGAACGGGTTGCGCGCGTACGCGCCGGTGAAGATGCCCTCCTTCTCGGCGCCCTCCGCGGTGCGGGCGACCTTGTCCATCGCCGCCATTCGGGCGGCGAACGCATTCACGTCCTTCGCCTGCTCCGGCGTGGTGATCTTCGCCACCAGCTTGTGGTCCGGCGCGAGCACCACGTAGGTGCAGCCGAAGATGGTGTCGACTCGGGTGGTGAAGACGCGGATCTTCTCGTCGCTGCCCTCGACGGCAAACTCGGCCTCGGCGCCTTCGGAGCGGCCGATCCAGTTCCGCTGCATCGAGGTGACGCGCTCGGGCCAATGGGTCAGGGTGTCGAGCCCGGTGAGCAGGTCGTCAGAGAACTTCGTGATCCGGAACGCCCACTCGGGCATCTCCTTTTCGAGGACCTGGGACTCGCACCGCTCGCAGACGCCCTCCTTCACCTGTTCGTTGGCGATGACCGTGAGGCAGCCCGTACACCAGTTCACCTTGCTGAAGCGGCGGTAGACGAGCCCCTTCTCCCGCATCCGGAGGAAGAACCACTGGTTCCACCGGTAGTACTCGGGCTCCGAGGTGTTCACCTCGCGGGTCCAGTCGTAGGAATACCCGAGCGAGTCCATCTCCTTGCGGAAGGAGTCGATGTTCTCGCGGGTGCGGACGGCGGGATGGACCGTGTCCTTGATCGCCGCGTTCTCCGCGGGCAGACCGAACGCGTCCCACCCCATGGGGTGCAGCACGTCGAAGCCGCGCATCCGGTAGTAGCGCGCGTAGACGTCGCCGATCAGGTAGTTGCGCACGTGCCCCATGTGCATCTTGCCGCTGGGGTACGGCAGCATCTCGAGGATGTACTTCTTCTCCGCGTTGGGCCGGAGGTTGGCGCGAAACACCCCCGCCTCGCTCCAGCGGTTCTGCCACTTCGGCTCGATCTGCTGCGGCTCGTAGCGCTCCGTGAGGGACATGATGTAGGGCCTCTTATGAGACGCGACCCTGCGGCGCAACACCGTCGGCGGGCGGCAAGGGCTGCAACCGGGCGTCCTTTCGATGGGTCTGCTCAGGTCCCCTTCTACGGGCCGGGTGTCCACCCTTCGGAAGCAGGACGCAGCCCGAGGGGGACGGATGATGAGTGCAATCCGATGGATCGTGGCGGGGGCACTGGTGCTTGCGGCGCCCGCGGTCGCGCAGCCGCCCCCGGATCCACTTCCCGGGCAGGTGCAGCGCCTCGATCCGGAGACGTGGCTCTCCGGACTGCTGCTGGTGAACAAATGGGCCGTGGAGGCCTCCCTCGTCGCGCAGCAGAAGGCCTCGACGAAGCAGGCCCGGGACTTCGCCAGCAAGGCGGTCCAGCAGCATTCGGCGCTTCAACAAACTCTGGAGCAACTCGCGGTCCAGCAGGACATCGACCTGGCCGCGGCGCTGGATGCCCCGGAGGGTCCCCGTCAGGAGCTGATGAAGGATGCGCTGGTCACGTCCCTGAGAGCGCTTCCGCAGCTCGAGGGGACGAACCTCGACCGCACCTATTTGAGCTCGATGATCCTGGCGAGCGATCTGGCCGTCGACCGGGTCTCCTGGGCGCTCGACCAGCTTCAGGATCCCGAGCTCACCCGCGCGGCGCGCGCAGCGCTGACCACCCTGGTCCAGGAGCGGCGCGAGGCCTGGCAGCTGCTCGGCTCACGGCAGCTCGCCCCCAGGGTGCCGTCGCTCGGGCAAGCCCGCCGGTCGCCCGCTCCCCGACGATGAGCCCCGGACACGGGACGGCCCCCAGCCGCGCGAAGCGACTGGAGGCCGTGTTGCTTCGGACCGATGCGGCTACTTGTTGCGGCCACGGCGGAGCCGCTGGAGCAGCCTGCCGAGCCCGAACATGGGGAGGAGCGCAGCCAAACCAAGCGCCTCGCCGCAGCCGACGGAGGTATCCGTCGAATCGTCCGCGGGGTCCGGCGTCTCGGAACCACCGTCATCCGCTCCACCACCCTCCCAGCGCGCGAAGACCTCGTCGGGCCTGCTGGAGTAGGCGGTCATGCCGTCGTGGTAGATCGTCATGTCGTACGGGATCGACTTGTCCCGATACAGGCCCTGCTTCAGGTAGACGTAGTCGCCCGGGTCCAGCGTGGGGTGGTTCGTGCCCGCGACGATCTGCTCGCCGTCCTTCCACACCTCGATGAAGCCGTCGTCCGCGTCGCTGAACTTCACGTGGAGGAGGAACTCCATCCACTTGCCGCGCTCGAGCTGTGCTTCCCACATCGTCCCGCCGGTCCAATCCGACCTGCGATCGTACTCGTGCCCCATGACTCGGAAGCTGAGCGTCTCATCGTGGAGGTTGAACCCAAGCGGCACGCCAAAACCGCTGGAGTGCCACTGCGTGTAGAGCACCCATTTTTCGGTCGGCTGATAGTCCTCGGGGAACATCGTGAACCAGTGGAACCAGACGTCATCGCCCTGGTGGAACATCGGCTCGCGCAACACCACCTCGGCGCGTGACCCGTTGTTGTTGATGTCCCCATGTCGAACCGTGGTCTTCAGGGCGAATCGTCCCTGAGCGACCGGCTCCGTCACGACCTGTACGCGATCCGTCGTGCCCTCATGAACGTCGATCTCGCTGGACCACTGAGACCAGTCTCCGGTCTCGAAATCTCCCACCCAGATCGGCTCAGCCATTGCGGCGGGCGCGACGAGAAAGAGACCGAGGGCGATCGCTCTTTTCAACACGTTGGCTCCATTCGTTTCGTTTCCCCTCCGGTGAATTGGACGGGTAAACGAGCGGAGCCGGTTCGATAGTTCCAGGCGGGTCGCAAGCCAACGCGATCCCGGAGTCACCTCTCTTGAACAGGTGTCGGGCGAGCAGGCGCGCGCCGTGCGTGAGCCTCGCAGTAGTCGACGTGTGCACGCGCCGCTGCATCGAGCGCGAACAGCGTCTCCGCCCTCGCCCTCGCCGCACGTCCGAGCCGGGCGCGCAGCCCGGAATCCGACGCAAGCCTGTCGAGCGTGCGGGCGAGCTCCGCTTCGTCACCGGGGGCGACGAGGATTCCCTCGTGTTGGTCCCGGAGCAGCTCCGGAAGGGCCCCCGTGCGGCTCGCAACGACAGGAAGACCCGTCGCCATCGCCTCGGCGACCGTCAGACCGAAAGCCTCGGACCAGACCGCAGGGTGCACGAACACGTCCACGTCTCTCATGAGCTCGGCCACGTCGCTCCGAAGTCCGAGGAACCGCGCGCGGTTGCCGAGGCCCTGTGCTTCAGCGAGTCGGCGGAGATTCACCTCCTCCACGCCGTCCCCGACGATCCAGAGTTCAGCGGTATCGGAGCTGATCCGGGCGAATGCGCGAATCAGGTGATCAACCCCTTTGAACGGGATGAGATGCGCGACGCACATGGCGCGAAAGGGCGCCACTGGATCGCGAGGGTTCTCCCGCGGTCGGAACCGCCTGACATCGACCCCGTTGTAGAGGGTACGGCAACGATCCCGGCCGAGCCGATAGCGGGCGCTGTCGCGCGCACGAACGTACTCCGACACGGCGGCAATTCCGGACACCCGGAGCCCCATCACCGCGTCCAGAGCCCGCCTCACCGTCCGACGGATCGGGCTCTGCGATGCAGGCCTGCCCGACCAGTGGTCGACGAACACGACGCGGGCGGGAAATGCCGCGTACGACATCAACGCCGCGCGATCACGGATGCCGATGAAGTTGAGGTGGAGGACGTCATACGAAGAGAGCCGGCGCGCGCCCTTCCGGAAGTCGGCCTCCAGTTCGGTCAGCGATTCTACGCCGACACGGCACCCCGCAAGCTCCGCCTCCAGCTCCGGAAGTACCGGGCTCCGACAGAACACCTCGACGGAGTGCCCCCGACGGGTGGCTTCGCGCGCCAGCGCGACCATCGCATCCTCCATGGAGCCGCGCTTCCTGGGCGCGAGGTGGAAGAGCAGCGCGATCCGCAGGGCCCTTGCCTCCGCGTTCTTCCAGGCCGACCGGGCAGTGATTGAGTTCCTGGCGTGTTCTCGGAGATGCATACGTGGGGGGGACGCTAAGCACGCTCCACCCTCAGGCAACCGGCACGACGACGACCGACGTGGTCATACGCTCGATTCATGGCAGGTAGCCCTTTATATTCCGCCGCCCTATGTCACTCCCCGTCGCACGAATCTCCGAGATCGCGAAGTACGAGAACCAGGACGTCGA
>JBAWAM010001000.1:0-3581 GCA_049589315.1 Myxococcaceae bacterium | reverse complement strand
GGAGCAGGACTCATGAAGGGAATCGTCCTGGCGGGTGGCTCGGGGACGCGGCTGTATCCGCTGACCCGGGTGGTGAGCAAACAGCTCCTCCCGGTCTACGACAAGCCGATGATCTACTACCCGATCTCCACGCTGATGCTGGCGGGGATCCAGGAGGTGCTGATCATCTCGACCCCGGTCGACCTGCCCCGCTTCCAGGAGCTGCTCGGAGACGGCAGCCAATGGGGGATGCAGTTCTCCTACGCAGAGCAGCCACGGCCGGAAGGACTGGCCCAGGCTTTCATCATCGGCCGGGAGTTCGTAGCGCGCTCGCCCGTGGCGCTCATCCTCGGCGACAACATCTTCTACGGCCACGGGCTGGTGGATCAGCTCCGTCGCTCCGCGGCACAGACCGAGGGCGCTACCGTCTTCGGGTACTACGTCCGGGATCCGGAGCGCTACGGCGTCGTCGAGCTCGATGCGCACAACCGTCCTGTGAGCATCGAGGAGAAGCCGGCGGAGCCGAAGTCCAACTACGCCGTGACCGGGCTGTACTTCTACGACGACCAGGTCGTCGACATCGCCGCGTCCCTGAAGCCCTCGCCGCGGGGTGAGCTGGAGATCACCGACGTCAACCGCGAGTACCTGCGTCGGAAGCAGCTCCGCGTCGAGCTCATGGGCCGCGGCTTCGCCTGGCTCGACACCGGCACGCACAAGTCCCTCCAGGACGCCTCGGCGTACGTCGAGATCATCGAGCAGCGTCAGGGGCTCAAGATCGCCTGTCCCGAGGAGATCGCCTTCCGGCTGGGCTACATCGATGCGGCCCAACTCATGGAGTTGGCGAAGCCGTTGAGCAAGAACGAATACGGGCGCTACCTGCTCAGGCTGGTGGAGCATCCGGAGGCAGTCCGATGAACGTGGTTGAAACGCAGCTTCCTGGCGTCGTCATCCTCGAACCGAAGGTATTCGGTGACGACCGCGGTTTCTTCTTCGAGAGCTTCCAGGACGAGCGCTACGCGCAGGCGGGCATCACCGGCCCGTTCGTGCAGGACAACATCTCCCGCTCCGTGAAGGGCACGCTCCGGGGGCTCCATTTCCAGGAGCCTCACGCACAGGGCAAGCTGGTCCAGGTGCTCGAGGGCTCGGTGTACGACGTCGCCGTCGACATCCGCCTCGGCTCACCGCACTTCGGGAAGTGGGTCGGCGTAGAGCTGTCCGCACAGAACAAGCGCCAACTCTGGGTCCCGCCGGGGTTCGCCCACGGGTTCTGCGTCACCTCGGACACCGCCCTGTTCTTCTACAAGGTGACCGGCTACTACGCGCCGAAGGCCGACTGGGGCATCGCGTGGGACGACCCGGACCTGGCCATCCCGTGGCCGGTCGAGGCGCCCCTGCTCTCCGACAAGGATCGCCGGCACCCCAGGCTCGCCGGGGCGACGACTCTCCCGAAGTACGAGCCGCCGCGCGACTCCGGCGCGGGTTCCGTGCGCAAGAGCAGCTGATCAGTCCCGCTCGCGACCTGACTTCAACAGCTCCTCGATGCGCGCGAGCCTCGCGTCCACGCTGGCTCGCCACAGCGACTGGTTCTCCAGGTGCTGCTCGAGGCGATCGTTCAGGGCCACTGCGGCGCCGAGGATCGCCTCGTTGAACTGCACCTGGCGGCGCAACACCTCGTTGATGAACGGCTGAAACGTCGCGCGGAACGCCCGTTTCATCGGCACCAGGACGAGCCCCAGCACCGGCCGGTGGGAGCTGGGCGGGTCGGCGTGGCGGGAGTCGGTCAACGTCCGGGGGAACTCCAGGAACTGTGGCCACTCCTTCCGCGCGGAGGGATCGGGGGCCGCCTCGAGCGCCTGTCGAAGCGCTTCCACCGCGGCGGGCTCCGGCGAGGGCAACTGGTTCGCGCGCCGGGCCAGCTCTTCGGGCGTGGGGTCATCGCACAGAACCTCATCAGGTCTCATCGGTCACTCCAGCAAAAAGTCTCGAAAGCACGCCCTGCTCTCCCAGGTCGCCGAGCGACAGCACGCGGGCCGGAGGGAAGCGCTGCAGGTCGGCCGGGAGGAGCTCGTTGGATCCGAGCACGAGCCACGCCCGGTCCGCGGCCTCGCGCAGGAGGACCCGGTTCGACTCGCTCTCGATCCCGAGCACGACCAGCTTCGACGCGCAGGCGAGCGCCGCGGTCTCTAGAGAGGAGGAGTGCGGCGACGCGGCCCCGCGGACAGGGGGACGCTCGGCGGTGAAGGACAGGACGGTCGACCCGCCGAGGGGCGCTTCCTCCGGGCCCAACCCCTTCGCGCGCGAGGCGTGAAGGCACAGCAGCTCGACGCGTTCACCGCCCGCCGCTGCGATCGCCCTCGCGAGCTTCGACAACGCGTCCTCAGGCTCGAGCGCAAATCCGGGACAGACGACGCGAACCGGCGCGACGCCGGGCCGATGAACGGCCCGTTTCGGGGGAGACTCCAACGCGGGGAGCAGCGTCTGGGAGAGCTTCGCCTCCACGGCCGCGGGATCGTACTCCGCCACGCGTCTGCGCTGCCGGTCCACGATCCTGCTGCGCACCTCCGGATCGCTCTGGAGGACGGCGAGGGCCCGGGCCACCGTGACGGGATCGCTGGTCAACACCGTGATCCCTGCCCCCGCGAGCGTCTCCGGCACGGCAGCGGCGCCGAACGCGACCACCGGAACGTCGCGGTGCATGGCCTCGAGCAGCGGAACGCCCACGCCCTCGTGCCAGCTCATCGAGAGGTACGCATGGGCGCGGTCGAAGCAGGCGGAGAGCTGCGCCCGGGAGACCTTCCCGAGGAGGTGCACGCGCTCCGCCCCGATCGAGGCGCGGAGCTCCCGGATCCAGCCCGCGTACGGGCTGTGGAGCCCCAGTTCGCCGGCGACGATCAGCCGTGAGCGGGGATTGTAGAGCCGCTGATATGCGGTGAAGACGCGCAGGACGTCCTCGATCCGCTTGTTGGGCACGACCCTTCCGACGAACAGCACGTTCGTGCAGCCGTCATCGAACTCCGCCTGGAGGGCCGGGTCGGGCGGCACATCGAAGCCCTCCCAGTCGATGGCGATGGGAATGACGCCCACCTCGCGGAAGCGCGCCGCCGCGAGCTCCTCGGCGCTGAAGCGGGAGTACGCGAAGCCACGCTCGGCGAGCTCGGCGAGCGCGTACAGCTCGGCGCGCGCGCTCGCGCACGCCGCGGCCAGCTTCGGGTCGAAGCGCTCGAAGAGATAGGCGGGGGTGATGTTGTGGTACAGCACGACCTTCCGCCCCGGTGTCCGGCGCAGGAGCGGGAGGAGCCGCGACTCGAAGCTGTGATGTACGAGCAGCACGGTCTCGTCGTCCGCCACCGACGGGAGGCCGCTCGCCGGCAGGGCCAGCGCCCTCGAGTGCTCGTCGGTCCGTCCGGCAAAGACTTCGGACGCGTACCCACGGCCACGCAGGATCCGCTGCATGTGAAGAACGTGGTTCCCGACCGCGTCTCCCCACGAGAGCATGGGCAGGTGCTGGTGAATGGCAGGCATCGACCGGCCTATATACGACCTTCGCTCAGATGCCCTCTCCGAACGCGGGCCCCCGCCGTTGACCCGTCCTCCCCGGTGTT
>JBAWAM010000999.1:0-2591 GCA_049589315.1 Myxococcaceae bacterium | reverse complement strand
GTAGACGCGCGTCGAGGACCTCGATCACGACGTCCTGTGACGGCATCAAGCGCGCGAGCTCGGCGCGCGCCTTCGTCATGTGACCGGGATACCACTGGAGCGACATCTCTCCCTCTTACGCGGGCATCCGACTCCCACCAAGCGTTGCTGCAGCGCTGCCGCACTTCATCGATATTCCGCCCCGTCCAGCGAGCACTCGGCGCAGCGCTTCTGCATCAGGTCGAGCCAGCTCAGCGTTTCCTGGAGCAGCTCGGGCACCGGCATGGAGTGCGCATCGAGGACGGCGTAGAGCTCGAGGAAGCGGTTTCCGAAGAGGAGGAACGCATCGCCCTTCGGCAGCCCTGCGGCCCTGCGAAGCGGTGTCTGAACGGACTCGGGGGCGGTGTCGTCCAGCGTGAGCACCAGCACCTCGGGATCGCCCAGGAGGCCCTCTCGCCGGGTCAGGTGTGACCGAACCGCATCGCAGGGCTCACACCGGGAGTGCAGCAGCGCGATGACCATCTCCTTGCGCTGCCAGGCGGGAAGGAGTTGCTCGAGCAGGGGCACTTCGTTCGGGGACATGGGTTCGCCTCCTTGCACCTGATAAGCTGCGCACCCCTTTCCCGCCATGCCGATGACGCCCACGAAATCGATCGCCCTGATCTCGTTCTCATTGTCCGTCCTCGCCTGCGATTCCCGGAGCGTGGTTTCGGAGAACCCGCCGAATCTGGCGGGCCACGACACCGGCCCGGCCATCGCGCGCGACGTGAAGCCGCTCGGAGAGGTCGTCGACACCTTCCCCAGCGACCACGAGCGCATGGTCCACGTGCTCACGAACCTGTCGCGTCACGCGGCCCGGAACGACTGCGGCGACTGGACGGCGGAGCAGGGCGAGAACGTGAACAAGCCGCCCCTCGTCTACAGCCACATCGGCAACCAGGCGGGCCGGTACATGTCGAAGCACATGGCCGACCTGGGCTGCTTCCAGCACGAGAGCTGCTGCGTGCTCTCGAACGTCGGGGGCAACGTCGAATGCACGTCGCCTGCGAGCTGCAGTGGCGCTGCCTGCGGCGAGGAGTGCACGGGCGGAACCCCCACGGCCAACCGCTACCACCTGCTCGGGATGAGCTCCTGGTCGGGTGAGAACATCGCCCGCGGCCAGCGGAGCGCGTACGAAGTCTGGTGCGCGTGGATGAAGTCGGATGGACACCGCGCGAACATCTACTCAGGCCACTCGGAGCTCGGCGTCGGCGCGTACAACGCGAGCGGGAGCTGCTCGGGCTGGTACTGGACGCAGGCGTTCGGCTCTCGCGGCGGCTCGATTCCGCGGATCCCGGTCGGCTCGGCCATGTACGCGCCGCCGAACCCGCAGGACACGAGCAACGTCTACTTCGCCGCGAACTACTACGATTCCTCCGGCGCTGCGCCGAAGCGGAGCACGGTGGTCATCGACGGTCAGTGCTTCGATCTCGAGCGGAAGTGGGGCTACGACGGCAACGGCACGTACGAGGCCCGCTTCGAAGGACCGGACGAGCTGCCGCCGGGCTGCTACCCGTACTACTTCCTCTTCGTGGACAGCGACGCGAACCGCCACACGTATCCCGACAACGGCTCGCTCTTCGTGGCGATCGGCAACGGCGTGACCTGCCCGAAGTCATACGACTCAGGCCAGAAGCCGGCGACCTGCGAGGGCGGCACGCAGACCTGCAGCGAGGGCGCGCTCCAGGATTGCTACACGGGGCTTTCGGGCACGGAGAGCGTGGGTGAGTGCCGCAAGGGATACCAGGAGTGCCGCAACGGCTTCTGGAGCTCGTGCCGCGACCAGCAGCTCCCGTTCCCCGAGCTCTGCGATGGGGTCGATAACAACTGCGACGGGCAGAGCGATGAGGGGAATCCCGGCGGCGACACGAGCTGCTCGGTCGACGGTGAACGCGGAGAGTGCAGGGCGGGCACGCGGCAGTGTCTCGGCGGTGCGCTGGCGTGTGTCTCCACCACGGCGCCACAGGTCGAGCTCTGCGACGGCAAGGACAACGACTGCGATGGCGTGATCGATGACGGCTTCGGAATGATCACCTGTGGCGTGGGTGAGTGCTTCCGGACGGTGAACGCCTGCGACAACGGCGCTGCGAACAGCTGCGTGCCGGGAACGCCGTCGGACGAGGTCGCGGACGGCAAGGACAACGACTGCGACGGGCGGGTGGACGATGGCTTCGACTGCAGGAAGCCGGATGGCAGCTTCGGCCACGCGCGCGTCTGCTACTCATTCCCGACGAGCAGCATCATCTCGCCGTGCAAGCGCGGCATCCAGACCTGCGGCGAGGACGGCGAGTGGGGCGAGTGCGTGGGCGAAGTGGGGCCGTCCGCCGAGGTCTGCGACGGGGTGGACAACGACTGTGATGGTGACGTCGACGAGCCGACGGACCTGGGATGGCAGCGCTGCGGAACGGGCCACTGCACGCAGTGGACGATGATCTGCAAGGGCGGCCAGATGAACACCTGCGCGCCGCTCGCGCCCCAGGCGGAGGCCTGTAACGGCGTCGACGACAGCTGCGACGGGACCATCGACGAGGGCTGCTCCTGCCGCGATGGGCTGCAGCGCCCCTGCTACGAGG
>JBAWAM010000998.1:0-1941 GCA_049589315.1 Myxococcaceae bacterium | reverse complement strand
GAGGCGGCCGATCTGGACGGCGATGGCCTGCGCGAAACGACCTCCATCCGCCGGGCGGACGGCACGCGACTCTGGGAGTCGGACCACGATCAGAATGGTCGGCCCGAATGGGTCATCGAGGCAGGGGCTCTTTCAGCGGAACCTGCCGACCTCGTCCGCGAGCCGGGCAATGCGCAGGAAGCCCGCCTCCTTCGCATCGGCCGCGAGGCTTCCTGGTCCCTGGCCGCCACAGGTGTTCTCGATCCGGGTGAGGGCCAGCCGCGCCTCGAATCGCAGATCCGTCACGTTCGTCACCTGCTTCAGCACCGCTCGGGCCTGCGCACGCGCGTCGCGGCAACGCCCTGACGCCGCCGAGATACGCGCCGAAGTCAGCCCGATCCGCGTTCGCACGGTGAGGTGTTCGCTTCGCTCGCTCGACTCGTGCGCGCGCGCCATCGACTTCGCCGCATCGGCGCCCCTTCCCTCGGCCAGCGCGCAACGCGTCAGCACCTCTGCGGCGAGCGCAATCGAGTCGTCCAGTCGAAGCGTCTCGAAGATTCTCGAGGCGGCCTCCGCAGCCTCTCGCGCCCGTGCTGCGTTCCCTTCGTCCAGCTCCAGCTCGGCAGATTGAAGGAGGAGCGCCGCCCGCAGCCGCGCGGTGCCCCGCGCTTCCGCCAGCTTCATCGCCTCCGCGACCGTGCTCCGCGTCTCCTCCCGCCGGTCCAGCGCGTTCAGCAGCTCTGCGTGCTCGACGAGGTACATCAACTCCTTCTCGGTATCGCCGATCTCCCGGAGCGCCTTCAGCGCCCGGTCACTCAGCTCGAGCGCTTCTGCGAAGCGGCCCTGCCTGCGGTACGCAATCGCCAGGTCTCCCCAGCTGGCGACCTCGTGGGTGCGCATTCCGACCTTTTGAAACAGCGCCAGCGCCTCCTCGAACGCGCTCTGCGCACCCTTCAAATCTCCCTCGTTCAACAGTACGAATCCGTTGTTCGAGGTGACGTTCCCGACGCCTTCGAGCTCTTCGATCGCCTCGAAGTTCTGGAGGGACTCGGCGTACACCTCCTTCGCACGGGCGAACTCGCCCCTGGCCGCGTGAATCTGCGCGAGCCCGTTGAGCTCGTCGGCCACGCCGTAGACGTTCCCCACTTCCCGATGAAAGGCCACGGCTTCCTCGTAGGCCTCCCGTGCCGGGTCGAATGCTCCCTGCTCCAGCAGCACGTCGGCGAGCCCCACCGCCGCTCCGATCGCAGCTTTCCGATCCCCCACCTCTTCATAGACCCGACGTGCATCGCCGTACGCCTGCTGGGCCCGCTCCAGGTCGCCGAGGTAGTAGTGCGCTTCGCCCACACCGGTGAGAGCGTCCGCTACCAGCAGCCTCGCCCCCATCGCGCGCCCCTTCTCGATCGCCCGCTCGCAGAAGGTCAGGCGCTTCCGCCAGTCGCCCTGCTTGGCCCAGGCGTGCGCCTCGCGCAGGTCGATGCGCGGGTCGTCGCCAAGCGGCGGAGGCAACCGCCGCAGCGCCGCGATCGTCTCCAGGGCCTGTCGGCTCTGTCCGGCCAGGGACTGCGAGCGCGCCAGGCTCAGTCCATGGCCGAGGTTGTCGGGGAAGAAGGTGAAGAGCGCGCGGTAGATCTCCACGGCGCGGGCCCAGTCGCGGTCGATTCGGCGCAGTCGCGCCTCGAAGAGCAATTGCTCCTCGCGCGCCATCCCCGAAGCCAGCTCGAGGGCGCGCCGCGCGCTCTCGCGGGCCTGCGAGTCGAGCCCCAGCGTCAGGTACACCTCGGCGAGCGCGGAGCGGGCGTGTGCAAAGGAGGGCTCGCGTTCGATGGCCTTCTCGAGGCGGAACCGCGCCGCCGTCGACGCGTTGCTTCGCATCAGCCCGAGCGCTTCGGCGTACAGGCGTGCCGCTTCGGGGTTCGACGGCATCGCCGCGCGGGCTCGGGCCTGCTCCTCCGAGGTGTA
>JBAWAM010000997.1:0-2703 GCA_049589315.1 Myxococcaceae bacterium | reverse complement strand
TGAGCCGCCCGCCCTTCGGCTGAGGCTCCCCGCGGCCCCGGGGTCCTCGTCATCTTTGTCTGACGAGAACCTCAGGAGGACAGCATGCCGACGGGGAAGAGGCCGGTGGGGAAGACGCTGATGAACCTGTACCTGGTGAAGCAGCTCCTGGATCGGAACCCGCAGGTGAAGGCGCGGCTCAAGAACGCCGGACTGAAGATGATCGGCCGGGGGAGGCGCCCCAACCGGTCGACGCCGAACCCGCCGGTGGGCAACCCGCCCCGGCGGCCCGCCTGAGCTCAGCGCAGCAGCGCCATCATCTGCCGACCTAGCTCCTGCATCCGGGCGGCGTCGCCCGCACGCAGCGCCGCCCGCCCCAGCTCGACGAGCGAGCGGACCGAGCCCACCAGGGCCGACGCCTCCTCGCTCGGGTTCTCCTGGGCGCTCTTCTGGAGCACCCGGACCAGCTTCTCTGTCTTGAGCAGCACGCGCTCGAACCCCTTCCGGGTGGCGTACGCCGCCTGCTCGTTGGTGAGCTTCCGCTCCTCGGCCGGGTTCAGGCTGGTGCGCGCCTCGATCGTGAGCGCCTTGGACGCGCCGGACGTCAGATCGGTCGCCTTCACCGACAAGGTCCCGTCCGCGCCGAGCTCGAACGCGACCTCGATCGGCGCGTCCGTGCGGTCGACCACCTGGAGGTCACGCAGCACGACCTCGCCGAGCTTGTGGTCCTCGTCCTGGAAGTCGCTCTCTCCCTCGTAGATGGGGATGCGGACCTGGGTCTGACCGTGCTGGCTGGGGAGGAAGACCTCCTTCACCGAGACGGGCACGGTCGTATTGCGCGGGATGAGGTGACGCACCTTCCCCCCGAGCATGCCGACCCCGAGCGGATGGGAGGTGACGTCCAACAGCAGCGCGCGGCCGCTCTGGCGCACGATCTCGTCCGCCTGCAGCGCGGCCCCCAGCGCCACGACCTCCTCCGGATCGACCCCGGCGACCGGCTTCTTTCCGAAGAACTCGGTCACGAGCTGTCGCACCAGCGGCACCCGGGTCATCCCACCCACCAGGAGCACCGCGTCCACCGAGCGGGCCTCCATCTTCGCCTCGCGCATGAGCTGCTGGCAGACGTTCAGGCAGCGCTCCGACAGCGGCCGCGAGAGGATCTCGAAGAACTCCCGGGTCAGCGCGGTGTCGAGCTCCAGGCCTGTGACGCCCTCGAGGTGGTCGCCCAGATCCGGGATGGTGAGGTAGGCCTCCTCCGAGGTGGACAGCGTGCGCTTTGCCTTCTCTGCGGCGACCTTGAGCCGCTGGAGCGAGAGCCGGTCGCGGGACACCGCCTCGCGCAGCTTCTCGGGGATCTGCGCGAGGAGCCACTGCACGATGCGGTTGTCGAAGTCTTCGCCGCCGAGGTGCGGATCGCCGCCCGTGGCGCGGACCTCGAACACGCCGTCCTGCACCTCGAGGATGGAGACGTCGAACGTGCCTCCGCCGAGATCGAACACCAGGGCTCGACCCTTGAAGTCCTTGTCCAGCCCGTAGGCGAGCGCCGCCGCGGTGGGCTCGTTGAGGATCCGGAGCACGTCGAGGCCGGCGATGCGGGCCGCCTCCTTGGTGGCGTTGCGCTGGCCGTCGTCGAAGTTCGCCGGAACGGTGATGACCGCCTTGCTCACCGGCGCCCCGTAGCGGGCCTCGGCGTCGAGCTTCAGCTCGCCCAGCACCATCGCGGAGATTTGCGTGATCGGCAGGGTGCGTCCGGCGATGCGAATCCGGACCTCGCCATCGGGCCCGCCCACCACCGGGTACGGAACGACCTGCCTGGCCGCCGCGGCCATGTCCGGCGTCCACCGCCTTCCGATGAACCGCTTGGCGGCGAAGGCGATGTTCTCCGGATGCTCGTCTGCGAGCAGGCGGGCCCGGTCGCCGACGACCCGGTCGCCGCTGGGCGTGAAACCCGCCATGGACGGGGTCAAGCGCTGGCCATCGCGGTTCACGATGAGCTCAGGACTTCCGTCCTGGACCGTCGCGACCGCGCTGAAGGTGGTGCCTAGATCAACCCCGATGACAGGTTCGGACATGGAGCGTCGACAGTCTAACTGATGATCGCCACCGAGGCGCCAGCCGGCCGAGCAGCAAACGACGTTGCCCATCCCGGAGGGGGCGTGCTACGAGCCGGGCCGCCATGGCAAACGTGTCAATTGCCCGCCGCTACGCCCGTGCCCTGATCGACGTCGCCGCCGAGGGAAACAAGCTGGATCGCTTCGGCGAACAGCTCCAGACCTTCGTGTCCGCGCTCCAGCAGAGCCGCGAGCTCAATGACGTCATGGTGAACCCCGCCTACGGGCGCACCGAGCGTCATGCCATCGTGGACGGGGTGACGAAGCTGCTCGGCGGGGTCGACCCCGAGGTCGTCAGCTTCTTCCGCCTGCTGGTGGACCGGAACCGGATGATCTTCCTCCCGGACATCGCCCGGATGTTCCGCGACCTCGCCGACGCCCGCGCCGGCCGCATCCGCGGAAAGGTCGTCTCCGCGGTTCCGCTTGCGCCGGAGTCCCTTCAGAAGATCGCCGACGGGCTGCGCGGCATCACCGAGCGCAACGTGGTGCTGGAGTCAAAGGTCGACCCGCAGATTCTCGGCGGCATCTCCGCCCAGGTCGGCTCGGTGCTCTACGACGGGTCGCTGCGGACCCAGCTCGAAGAGATGCGCCGGAAGCTCACGGCGCGCTGAGC
>JBAWAM010000996.1:0-20487 GCA_049589315.1 Myxococcaceae bacterium | reverse complement strand
GCGCGGAGCGGGTTCCTTCCCCGGGTGGCCGTGCGAGGTACCGCTGGCCGCACCGGGCCTTCGCTCGACCCGGTGTTCACAGATCCCTCCCGGCAGAACTACCTGCAGGCAGGGCTCGACCTACGCTGGGATCTCTTCAACGGCTTCATCACGGACGCGCAGCTCAAGCAGGCGGCGATTGGCCGGAGGCTCGCCAACGCCGAGCTGGACCAGGCGCAGCGCGAGCTGGAAGGGGAGCTCCGCGCCAGCGTCGCCCTGCTGCAGAGTCGGCTCGAGGCCGTGGAGATCACCCGGCGCAACGTGACGATCGCCACCGACGCGCTGGCGCTGGCGGAGGAGCGCTTCAAGGCCGGCGCGGGCTCGACGCTGGAGGTCCGCGACGCCCAGCTCAAGCTGACGCAGGCCGAGCTTCAGCACCTTCAGAACCGAATCGACGTCGAGATCGCCCGCGCCGCGATGGAGCGCGTGCTGGGCACGGGAGTCAATCCATGAAGTGGGTCAGGATCATCATCGCCGCCGTGCTGGTGCTCGGCGTGGTCGGGATCACCGTCCAGGGGCTCCGCAAGCGCGAGAAGCCGGCCGTCGAGGTCCAGCTCGCGACCGCGAAGCGCGCCACGATCACCCGGACGATCGCCGGGGCAGGGAAGCTTCAGGCGGCCACGACCGTGAAGATCTCCTCGAACCTGTCCGGAGATCTCACGGAGTTGCTGGTCCGCGAGGGAGACAAGGTCACCACCGGGCAGGTGCTCGGGCGCATCGACCGGCAGCGGTTCGAGGCGGCGGCGCGGCAGGCGTCCGCGGGGGCGAGCGCGGCGAAGGCGGAGATCCAGCTCGCCCAGGTCGAGCTGAGTCGCGTGGCCCGGGAGCTCGCGCGCGTCAAAGGGCTCGTGGACAAGGGCATGGCCTCTGCCGCGGAGCTGGACAAGCTGAGCTCGGATCACGACGGGGCGGACGTCCGGATCGCCCAGGCCCGTCAGCGTCACGCCCAGTCGATGGCCATGTACGACGAGGCGCAGACTTCGCTGAGCAAGACCACGCTGACCAGCCCGATCGACGGCACGGTGATCCAGCTCTCGCGCGAGGTCGGCGAGCGCGTCCGCGGTTCGGACTTCAGCGAAGACGTGATCATGGTCATCGCCGCGCTCAATGCGATGGAGGTGAAGATCGAAGTGGGCGAGCAGGAGGTGGTCCACCTCTCGCAGGGGCAGAAGTCCGAGGTGACGGTGGATGCCCTCGAGGGCCAGACCTTCACCGGGACGGTCACCGAGATCGCGCAGCAGGCGAAGATCAAGAACGAGGGCACCGAGTCGGAGGTCACCAGCTTTCCGGTCACCGTGGCGCTTTCGAACCGACCGCCGGGCGCGCTGCCCGGGATGAGCGCGGAGGCCCGCATCGGCGCGGAGACGCGGGAGAATGCGGTGGTGGTGCCGATCCAGGCCGTCAGCGTTCGCCCCGAGAGCGCGCTGCCCGACTTCAAGCCGCAGGTGGAGCAGGCCGGTGCCGGGCCCGTTCGCAAGGGGGAGACCCTGGCCAGGGTGGTGTTCGTGGTGGACGCGGAGGGGAAGGCGCGGGTCCGCCGCGTCCGCACCGGGATCTCCTCCGACACCGAGATGGAGATCCTCGAAGGGATCGCCGACGGCGACCGCATCATCGAAGGCCCGTACCGCACGCTCTCGAAGGAGCTCAAGGACGGCGAGGCGGTGAAGGAGTCGACGCCGGGCGGCAAGGGGCGGGGCTGATGTCCCTCATCGGCATCGAGAACGTCACGCGCGAGTTCCGCGTCGGCTCGGAGCTGGTCCGCGCCCTCCGCGGAGTCACGTTCTCCGTCTCGAAGGGCGAGTGGGTCGCCATCGTCGGGCAGTCCGGCTCGGGCAAAAGCACGCTCATGAACGTGCTCGGGTGCCTCGATACGCCGACCTCGGGGAGCTACTTCCTGAATGGGCGCGACGTCGCGCACATGTCCGACGACGAGCTGGCTTTCGTGCGCAACAAGGAGATCGGCTTCATCTTCCAGACCTTCCAGCTCCTCCCGCGCGAGACGGCGCTCGCCAACGTCGAGCTGCCGCTGGTGTACCGCGGGATGGGCACGAAGGATCGGAGGCGGAGGGCGATGGAGGCCCTGGAGCGGGTGGGGCTGTCGAACCGGATGACCCACCGTCCGAACGAGCTCTCCGGCGGTCAGCGCCAGCGCGTGGCGATCGCCCGAGCGCTGGTGGCCGAGCCTTCGCTGCTCCTGGCGGACGAGCCCACGGGAAACCTCGACTCTGCGACCGGTGAGGAGATCATCCGCCTCTTCGACGAGCTCCATCGGGCCGGACACACACTGGTCCTGGTGACGCACGAGCCGAAGCTCGCCGCGCGCTGTCCCCGCGCCATCCGCGTCAGCGACGGGCTGGTGGTGGCGGACGGGGACGGGCGTGAGGTCGCGCTCGAGGGGTTCTCTGCCGCATGAGCGTCCGGGTCGACATCCTCGAAGGCAGCCGGATCGCGCTCAGATCGTTGCGATCGAACCGACTGCGGACCGTGCTCACTACGGGCGGCATCGGCATCGGCGTGGCGACGCTGCTGGCGATCGTCGGGATCATTCAGGGCCTGAACGCGTCGTTCGACCAGCAGCTCGCGGCGCTCGGCTCGAACAACTTCCAGGTCTCCCGGTTCCCCTGGGGGATCAGCGGGGACTGGTGGCAGTACCGGAACCGGCAGCGGCTCACGGTCGAGCTGGTCGACGACATCAAGCGCCAGTCGAGGCACGCCAGCTACGTCGCCCCGACGGCCTACCGGATGGCGGACGTGTCGTTCCTGGACAACCAGGTGGCGAACGTCGGGATCAGCGGCACCACGGCCGAATACGAGCCGATCGGTGGGCTCGCGCTGGAGCGTGGGCGTTTCATCAGCGACTTCGATGATCTGAACCAGAAGCGCGTGGCCGTGCTCGGCGCCGACGTCACCGAGGGGCTCTTCCCCGGACTCGACCCGCTCGGGCGCAGCGTGCTGATCGACAGCCGTCCGTACATGGTCATCGGCACCCTGGCCCGGAAAGGGCGCATTCTCGAGGAGAACCTGGACCTCATCGTGTACGTGCCGTTCCGGACCCACCGCGCCCTGATGGGCACCCGGCGCGACATCCAGATCGCGGTGGCGGTGGACGACCCCACGATGATGGCGGCCGCGGAGGACGAGCTCGTCGGCATCCTCCGCCGCGCCCGCGCCACGCCACCGGACAAGCCCGACGACTTCGCCCTCAACCGGTCCGACAAGCTGATGCAGATGTACAACCAGCTCACCGGCGCGCTCTACGCCGTCGCCAGCGGGATCGGCGTGATCACCCTCCTGGTCGGCGGGATCGGGATCATGAACATCATGCTGGTGTCGGTGCGCGAGCGGACCCGCGAGATCGGCATCCGCCGGGCGCTGGGCGCGCGGAAGCGCACCATCGTGGTCCAGTTCCTGCTCGAGGCCGCGGCGGTGTCCGGTCTGGGCGGCGCGCTGGGGACGGCGGTGGGGCTGGGCACGGCAAAGCTGATCTCGGAGCTCACGCCCCTGGCGGCAGCGGTCCAGCCCTTGACGGTGGTGCTGGGGATCGGCTTCGGCGCGATCGTCGGCCTGATCTTCGGCATCTGGCCGGCGGCGCGCGCGGCCAACCTCGACCCGGTCGAGGCGCTTCGGTACGAGTGAGGACGGTCATGCGCGGCTTCATCGACAACCTCCGCCTCGCGCTCGGCACCTTCGTGGGCAACCCGCTGCGCTCGCTGCTCACGCTCCTTGGCATCGTGATCGGCGTGATTACCGTGGTCGCGATGATGAGCCTCATCGAAGGGCTCCGACTCAAGGTGAACCGCGACCTTTCCTTCCTCGGCGCGAACACCTTCCAGGTCACTAAATGGCCCGCCGGGTTCGGCAGGGTGAACTGGGCGAAGTTCGCGAAGCGCCCAGACTTTACCCTCGAGGACGTCGACTACATCGCGGCGCACGCGACGACGGTCCAGGTCGTCTCCGGCGACGACGCGCAGGGTGGGCAGCTCATTTCGACCGCGCTCCGGGAGACGCGCCCGAACGTCCGCGTGTACGGCGCGACGCCCTCGTGGCCGGAGACCTCCGGCGTGCAGCTGCAGAGCGGGCGGTTCTTCACGCTCCCGGAGGAGCTGGAGGCGCGGTCGGTCGCGGTGCTCGGGCCGGACGTGGTGGACGTGTTGTTCCCGGGGCTCGACCCGATCGGGCAGGAGGTCCGCGTCCGGGGGAGGCCGTTCCGCGTGGTCGGCGTGCTCGCGAGGCGAGGCTCCTTCAT
Organism: Myxococcaceae bacterium; assembly: GCA_049589315.1. Classification (GTDB taxonomy): domain Bacteria; phylum Myxococcota; class Myxococcia; order Myxococcales; family Myxococcaceae; genus JBAWAM01. The sequence goes on along the minus strand of JBAWAM010000996.1, from coordinate 16,202 downwards.
GGGACTGCAGAGCCAGGACAACCTGGTGATGATGCCGCTGCGCAGCTTCCATCGCCTTTTCGGCCGCAAGCGCTCGGTCGACATCAACGTGCAGGCGATCGATGCATCGATGGTGGAGAAGGCCCAGGACGAGGTGACGCTGCTCATCCGTCGCAAGCGCGGTCTCGGCCCTCACGACGCGAACAACTTCGAGGTCCACACCAACGACTCGGTGGCCGGGATGCTGAAAAGCCTCACCCAGGTGATCACCATCGCGACGTTCGGCGTCTGTCTGTTGTCGCTCGTGGTCGGCGGCATCGGCATCCTCAACATCATGCTGGTCTCGGTGACCGAGCGGACGAAGGAGATCGGCATCCGGCGCGCGCTCGGGGCCCGGCGTCGGCGCATCCTCGGGCAGTTTGCGACCGAGGCCGTGGTGCTCTCCCTGGTCGGTGGGGTGCTGGGCGTCGCGCTCGGGTTCTTCATCGCGTTTCTCGGGCGCTGGGTGCTGGATTTCCCGACCGTCGTGCCCATGTGGGCCGTCGCCCTGTCGCTGGTGATGAGCTCGGTGGTCGGACTCGGGTTCGGGATCTATCCGGCCATGCGCGCCGCGAAGCTCGACCCGGTCGAGGCGATGCGCTCCGAGTAGTCTCGCCGCCCGGGGGCGCGACCGATCAGGCGAGCGTCCTCGGGAGAATTTGCGGTGGATGTGCGCTGGGAGCAGGATCGAGCCGCCTTGAGCTCCATCTCCCTTCGTCCTCTCGTCTCCAATGGCGTTCAGCCCTTCGCGAGCTTGTTCGGGGAACGCGCGCCGGATGCCAGCGACGTCCTGGTCGAGATCATCGTCGGGATCTCGAACTTCGAGGAGGAGGGCTTCGCCTACGCGCCGCTGGTCTTCGTGGCGACGGACCTCGACGATCTGCTCTGCACCGTCCGGGGGAGTGATCCGATCTTCGTGGGCTCTGGTTCGAACGGTCGGGCCAGCGCGCGGGCGGCGCTGAAGAGCTGCGCCCCGCTCGGAGAAGGGCGGCGCTGGGCGCTGTTCGTGTTGATGACCTCCTCGGGCTACGAGTACGGGCTTTTCAGGCCGGAGGGGTCGCCGCTGCACTCCACCTCGTACGAGTACTTCCGCCGCGTCCGCCGGAGCGGCCCCGTGATCATCGGGCTCGCGCGGCTGAGGACCGGTGTGGTGGAGGTGCGCGCCTCGACGGGGATCGGGCAGTTCTTCGACCTCTCCGGCTCCGAGGAGGAGGCCGAGAACCCGGCCCGCTTCGTGACGGGCTTCATGAGCGCAGTGACCCGCACGGTCCCGGAGAACCTGCAACCGCAGCTCGAAGCGTTCTATTACCGGATCGGCCTGGAGATCCTCACGGGTGATCACGGGTCGCTCGCGGTCGTGCTCGCTCCCGGCGTGGAGAAGCCGGCCTTCCTGTCGGACGGGATCTGGTTCAAGGAACCGGTCGATCTCACCCGTTGGATTCACCAGGACGAGGAAGGGGCGACGGGCGACGGTTCCCGCGCGCTGCTCGCGTATGCGCATCTCATCCGCCGAATGATGGTGATGGACGGGATCACCGTGTTCGGGCCGGATGGGACGGTGCGTGCGTACAGCTGCTTCGTCCGGGATCCGCGTGCCCACGTCGCGTCCGCGTACGTGCTGGGCGGTGCCCGACGACGCACGTACGAGCTGCTCCGGTCCCAGCTCGGCCAGACCCTGATCGGCGTGCTGTACCGATCGCAGGACGGCGCGGTCGAGTGTGAAAGCCGGTAGCGACCCGGAGTAGCATCCGCCGGCAATGCAGCTGCGCATGAGCCTGAAGACGAAGTTGTTGCTGGCGTTCGCCGTCGTGTTGGCGCCCGTGCTCGTGCTGCTGCACCTTGCGTTCCGCGAGACGTTGAACGCCGAGGAGGAATCCATCCTCGATGCGCAGTTGCTCACCGCCCAGGCTGTCGGGGTTCAGATCGATCATGCGTTCGACGCGGCGATTGGCCTCGGTTGGGCCGTGGCGCAGGACCCAATCGTGCGGACGATGGACCCCGAACGTTTGGACGGTCACCTGCGGAAGCTTGCGGAGCGGAGCCCGCGGTTCGACGCCATCAACGTGTTCGATGCGAATGGGGTGAATCGGGGGTGGGGGCACAAGGTCCATTCTGCGGAGCCGCGTCCTGGAATCGCCGATCGCGCGTACTTCCAACAGGTGATGGAGACCAACGAGGCGGTGATCTCCGACGTGCTGGAGCTGAAGCGCCGGCCCGACTACGGGTTCGTGGTGTCCGTGCCGGTCCGCGACGAGGCAGGGCGGCCGATGGGCGTGGTCAACGTGGTGGCGGCCGCCGATCTGCTGGCCAGGGGGTATGCCGATGCACGTCTGCGCCCGGGACAGGCGATTCTGCTCACCGATCGGAAAGGGCAGGTCGCGTTCAATACCCTCCGTCCGCAGCTCTCGTACGAGGCGGTCCAGGGATACCGGAAGAACGAGAAGCTGAAGCGTGCGCTTGGAGGCGAGACCGTGCTCGACCCCAACTTTGATTCCCCACTGCTCGGGGCGGAACGGATGGGCGCGATGGTCCCCACTCCGCGCCACGGCTGGGTCGTCGCCGTCTCCATCCCGCGCGACGTCGCGCTCGAGCCCTCCCGGCAGTTGTACCGGAGGCAGTTGTTGGCCTGGGCGGGCATTCTCTGTTTCAGCCTGCTCCTCGCGTCGCTGCTCGTCCGCTATCTCGGCGGGCCGGTGAAACGCCTCGAGGCGCACGCGCGATCAATCGGAGCGGGACAGCTCGATCGCCGCGTGGAGATCCGCACCGGGGACGAGCTCGAGCAGTTGGGGATTGCCTTCAACGACATGGCCGAACGACTGGCGCTGCGCGAGCGGGAGCTCCGCGATGCCCAGGCCGAGCTCGTCCGCCGGGAGCGGCTGGCCGCGGTCGGCGAGCTGGCGGCGGTCGTCGCGCATGAGGTGAGAAACCCGCTGGGCGTGATCTTCAACGCGGTCGCCGGCCTGCGCCGGAACGGGACCCTGCCTGCAGACGCCGAAACCCTTCACGCCATCCTTCAGGAGGAGGCGGATCGGCTGGACCGGATCGTCGGAGATCTCCTCGACTTCGCGCGACCGCTGCAGCCTTCGCTGGAACCCGGTGACGTGACGCAGCTGGTTCGTGAGGCGCTCGCGAACGCGCTCAGCGGCGCGCCCGACGTCGATCTGCACGAGCACTTCGAGCCGGACCTGCCCATGCTCGCCGTGGATGCGCGAATGATCCGGCAGGTGCTGGTGAACGTCGCGGTGAACGCCGTCCAGGCCATGCCGAATGGCGGGAGGCTCGAGTTGTGTGGCGCGCGCGAGGTGCGCCATGGACGAGACGGCGTGCGGATCGAGCTCCGAGACCAGGGAATCGGCATTCCGGTCGAGCTGCAGCGGCGGATCTCTGAGCCATTCTTCACCACGAAGGCGAAGGGGACCGGGCTCGGCCTCGCCGTGGTGAGGCGGATCGTGCAGGAGCACCTGGGCGAGTTCTCCATCGACAGCGTCGAGGGACAGGGGACGACCGTGACGATCTGGCTGCCGGCTCCGGATGCGTCACGCGCCGCGGCTTGAGCGCCAGCGTTGCACCTACCGGAGTGCGGCCGCTAACCTCGGCGCCCATGATCCGGTCTGCACTCCAGGAGATCTCGCGCAATCTGGTCGAGCGCGAAGCGCTGTTGCAGGTCATTGCGCTGGCCGCGGTGGCGCGCGAGCACGTTCTCGTGATTGGCCCGCCAGGCACGGCCAAGAGCGAAGCCGTCCGGCGGATCGCGTCGGCCCTGGGCGGCAGCTACTTCGAGTACCTGCTGGGTCGTTTCACCGAGCCGGGTGAGGTGTTCGGCCCGGTCGACCTCAGGAAGTTGAAGGAGGGGCTGGTCGAGACGGACTCGCGCGGGATGCTCCCCGAGGCGGATGTGGTGTTCCTCGACGAGGTGTTTCATGCCTCGACCGCCATCCTGAACACACTGCTCGGAATCCTGAACGAGCGCGTCTTCCGGCGCGGGCACACCCGGGTCCGGTGCCCTCTCCGCATCTGCGTCGCGGCGTCGAACGCGCTCCCCGAAGACGAATCGCTCGCCGCGTTCGCCGACCGGTTCCTCTGCAGAGTGTTCGTCGAACCGATCCCGGATGCCCAGCTGGAGACTCTGCTCGAGGTGGGCTGGGCCTCGTCCGTTCCGAATGCCGCACCGTCGATCTCCATCGCGCAGCTGGATGCGCTCTCGGACACCGCAGCCCGGATGGAGCTCGCGCCCATTCGACCGCACCTCGCCCACGCGATCCGGCAGCTCCGGAGTGCAGGGATTTCGCTGACGGATCGTCGCACTGTGAAGGTCCAGCGCCTCATCGCCGCAGCGGCAGTGCTCGCCGGTCGTGATCATCCGACCGAAGCCGACCTGTGGCCGCTGCTCTACGCGATCCCCACGCCCGACGCGCAGCGGACGGCCCGCGACGTGTTGCGTGAACTGCTGGCGCGCTCGGAGAACGCGACGCTGCCGGCCGCGGCGGAGGAGGCCTCGCTCGGTCCGTTGGCTCGAGTCGCGCGCATCGTGAATGCGGGGAGGAGCGTCTTCGACGCACGGCCGGACGGTTCGGACCTGCTCGCGGTAGAGGGGTGGCGACTCAAGCTCGAGGGCCTGGCTCGTGAGATCGACGCCGGGTTCAGCCCGGAGGCGTTGACGCCGGAGCTCGGGCAGTTGCGAGCCGAGATCATCGAGGCGGTCCGCCGGTAGTGCGGGGTTGGCGATGATCCCGGTGACCTGGAACACGCGCTGGCCTGCTCTCGAGCCTTGTGCGGCGGTCGGGGAAGGAGAGGTCGCGGCCGTGCTCGCGCGGCGGCTGCTCCTTGTTCCGGACGACGCGCTCGGAAAGCTCTCGGGCGTAGCGGGGCGCGGGCTCATCGTCGTTCTGGGGCCCGCTGACCAGTTGCCGTGGGTGGACGGTGTGCTCTACCTGGGCAGGCCGCCGGATGCGCCGTTGCTGCTCCTGCCGACGCACCAGTCGCCATCGGTCCCGGCGGTCGTTCTCCAGGATGCGTTGCTCGCACGGGCTGGAGGCGACGGCACGATGATCGTGGCACTTCCCGCCTCGCGCCGGTGGGTTCGGCTCGACCGCGCAGAGCCCATCGCGCGTTCGTCGCTCGAGCAATGGTTGCGACAAGAGCGCTCGGAGCACGCCCTGGAAGTCGAGGACGCAGCGTGATCTCTCTTCCGTCCGCGCTGAGTCCATGGGCACACCTGCTTGGGCTGTTCCCGGAGGACCTGGCGCGCGTCCTTGCGCCGTGGGTCCAGCGCATCGCCGCTGCCGTGGGCCCCATTGGCTCCAGCGGCCCGGCGGCGGGCGACGCGGTGGACGGCTACGACGGCATCACGCGGAAAGGCGACTACGATCGGCTGCTGATCTCGGAGTGGGCGCTGGCGGAGGCGCTCCCCGAGGAGTTCGAGCGGCGCGCGGCGATGAATGAGCTCGCGTTCCTGCAGCGCGCGTTTCATGGGCCACGTTCAGTGAAGCGTTGCATCGCGCTCTTCGACTCGGGGCCCGAACAGCTCGGCTCGCCGCGGATCGCGCACCTGGCGACGCTGATCGTGCTCGCCGCCAGGGCAGAAGCCGCGGGCGCGGCGTTTCGCTGGGGGGTGATCCAGCAGTCGGAAGAGGCCTGGTACACGGAGGTGTCGCGCGCCCTCGCGGCGGCGCTGCTCGAGTCGCGGACCTGGGTGCCCCCGACCGCGACGCAGGTGTCGCGCCGGATCGGCGAGTTGGGGAGTCTCGATTCCGCGGATGATGTCTGGGTCGTCGCAGGGCCGACGTTGCACGCACAGTTCGCGAGCACGATGGACGTCTCGCGCATCACCATCGATGAGCCTCTCGCTGTCGAGCACCGGGAGTTGAATGTCGAGGTGAGGCGACGAGGCCACCGCGCCCAACTCAGGCTCGAACTGCCGGCTGAGGAGGTCGGGATTCGCCTCCTGCGCGACCCGTTCGAATCGGATGCACCGGTGGCGAAGACCACGCATCGGCTTCCTCGATGCGTCTCCAACGTGGTGATCTCGGGGGACGGGCGCCAATTGCTGTATGTGACCGATCGGGGAGCCCTCGTTGCCCAGCACATTCCGGGCTCGCCCCGGGCACAGCCTGCGCCTCCGATGATCTGGCGCCCACCGGAAGGTGAGACTGTCATCGCCGCCGGTCGAGGTGCCTACAACCGCGGAAGGCGGCGCGGTTCGCCCATTGATGTGGTGACAGTCCATTCGGGGGGCGTCCGGGTCAGGAGTCTCGGACGACGAGGCGGCGTCAGGGAGTCCAGTGTTTTCTCGCGGCACGCCCAGAGTCCCGAGCTCGTCGCGAAGCCTCGGCACCTCGGGGTCATCGACCGGATTCCCGGTGTCGGAAGTATTGAGCGCGTTCTCCTCTTCGATGGTCATTCGCGGGTCGCGGAGCTCCTACCAGGTGGCGTGTACCTCGCGGACGTCGAGGCGGAGTTCTTCGTTTCCGAATTCAAGTGGGCGCTCGCGGGAAGAACCCGGGCGGGAGTGCTGGAGGTGTCCTTGAGCGAGGGAAGCGCCTGGGTTCCTTTTCGGCTCAGAGACATTCCCGGCTGTGCGCTCTTTGTCGGAGCTGCGCCCTCCGAGTCTGGAATGCCTGGACTGTGGGGACATGGTCCGAAGTACGGACCGATCGAGCTCCATTCCGGTCAGAAGTCAGTGACGCTCCAGCCGCCTTCAGGGACGACCGTGGTCGCAGTGGCACCGTCCGCGCTCGTGTTGATGGAGAGGAACCAGCGAGCGATCAGCCTGTTTGGCATGCAGGCGTCGGAGGAGCTCATCCAGATGGCGACACCCATCGAGTCCATCGCGACGAGCGCGACCGCTCCGCTCCTCGCGATCGCGACGAAGGGGGGCGAGATCGCGATCGTGGACGTGGCTCGTGGCCGGGTGATGATGCGTGCTCTGACCCAGGCGGAGGAGGGCGCGTGAGCGTTCGTCCCCGCAGGGTGGCGCATCGTGGTCGGGTGTGCGCGCACGGCTACCATCTCCCCGAGCTGGCCGCCGGCCGGGAGCAATTGCAGCGGCGCGTCCTCTCCCTCTGGCGACCCGGGGCCAGAGTGGCCGAGGTCGAGGACGGGCTTGTCCTGTTGCTTCCGGAGCCGGTGTGGACGGACGCGGCGCAGGCACCGGGGACGCCCCTGGTGAAAATGGGATCCCGGTTCCTCGCGGCGCCCTTCGAGGACGACGAGATCGAGGCGTTGGAGCGGAGTGAAGGGATCGTCCTCGTCCGAGGTGGGACGGCCGTCGTCGAGACGGTTTCGACGTGGTCGGATCCTTCTCGTTGGCTCGCCCTGGATGGGTGGACCGGCGCTGAGCTCGGTTCACTCGGCGCCCGCGTGCCTGCCCCCGAGGCGGCGATTCCCCCGGCGAAGACGATCAATGTTCGTCACGCCTTCAGTATCCCTTCGCGTTCACTCGAGGCCGACACGGCCATCACGGAGATCCGCGAACGCCTCGCGCGACGAGCGACTTCAGCCGAACCGACTTCTGGCTCGGGCTCGCTCCTGAGGAGCATCGTCGGGTGGCTCTCGAGGCGAACCCAGGGGCGCTCCGGTCCGGTGGGCGCTCGCGGGCCCGTGCGATCGACGCCGTGGAGCAGATTGGCAGCGAGACTGAACGCTGCCCTGGTGCGTTTCCTGGTCCAGACCGGAGTGGCTTCGGCCATCGGGAGGAGGCAGGCGAAGTATCTCGCGCGGCTGAATGACCTGTTCGAATCAGGGGACCTGGAGCAGGCCTTGCGCGAGGCAATTCCACTGGGCGGGGAGGCGAGCCCAGACACGCGCATCTCGTTGGGGCTTCCCCCGCCGCGGACGAATCTGGCGCTCCAGCCGCATCGAACCCACGCGTCCTCGACGATGAGGCTGTCGGACGACTACTTCGGTCACCTCCGTGAGCGCTATCGGGCTGCTGCCCGCCAGCTGGAGCAGCGGGGCCAGATTGAACAGGCCGCGTTCGTCCTTTCGGACCTGTTGCATGACGACGAGGCGGCCGTCGCCCTTCTGGAGAAACACGGCCGACTCCGGGTTGCCGCAGAACTCGCGGAGGGACGTGGGCTTTCGCCGGGAATCGTGATCCGACAGTGGTTTCTCGCCGGTGACATCGATCGTGCGGTCGTCATCGCACGGCGAACCGGGGCGTTCGCGGACGCCGTCCTTCGACTCGAACGGACCCATTCGAAACACGCGGAGACCTTGCGGCTTCAGTGGGCGGATGCGCTGGCCGAGGCCGGCCTCTATGCCGCCGCGGTTCGTACCCTCTGGCCGGTCACATCTGCCCGCCGGCTGGCGGCACATTGGGTCGACCGGGGCATCGAGCTCGGAGGAGAGATCGAAGCCGCGTTGATCCCCCTGAAGCTGGAGGTCTCGCCGGAGGCCGCGGACGAGGTCGTTCAGCGTGCGCGTCGGATCCTCCAGAATCCTTCACGCGAAGCGAGTTCCTGGCGGTCTGCGCTGGGCGAGGCATTGCTGCAGTCGAAGTCAGAAGCACCTGCGAGGCGCGCATTGCTGCGTCTGTGCGCGCGTGCGCTCGTGGCGGACGAGTCCACCGTCCGGAGTCGTGCGGTTCGCGAGCGGGTGAAGCGGTTGGTCGAGTCTTCCGGTGATGCGATCCTTCGCGCCGATTTCGCAGCGACGAAGGCTCCGCGTCAGCCCCCGAAGGTGGAGCCGTCGGCCGCGTCCTTCCGGTGGGCGAGAGAGGACGTCGGTCCGCTGCGCTGCAGCAACGTGGCGGTGCTTCCTGATGGCCGCGTGTTGATCGCGCTGGGCGACGCCGGCGCGCGCCTGCTGACGCCGGATGGTCGGACGGTCAAGACGTTCGATGTGCCGGCGTACGCGTTGGTGGTGTCCGACGCAGGGCATCAGGCATTGGCGCTCGCGCCCCGTGGCGAGTCCTGGCTCGTGTCGCGGCTCGACCTGCAGACGCTCGGGACGCATGGGTTCGGTCTGCTTCGCGCAACCGAGTGGGCGCGCAGCTATGGAGAGGGCATGTGGTTCATCGTCGATGGCGCCTCCGTGATGGCGCTCGATGTGCACGCAGAGCGGCTGCGGGCGATCTGGTCGGTTGACGTCGGTCAGGGAATCGTCGCGCACCTGGATCGGACCCCTTCAGAGCTTCAGTTCCTCTGCATCCCGCCCTCGACACCTTTGGAGAGCGCGCCACGGCCGGAGCGCTGGTGCTACCAATATCCGGGCGCCGTTCTTCGAAGTCGGACCACCGTTCCCGATGATCTCTGGGGGGATTCCGACTCCTCGATCTTCCTTGCGCCGCAAGGAATGTGGGGCTGCACACGCGCACCTCGGGAGGACGTCGTGCAGATCTCCCTCGGATCGAAGAGCGTCGAGCTGCATGGCTCGGTGGCGTACCTCCCGCGCTTCGACGGGAGATGGCTGACGGTGTTGCTCGAGATCGCGTCGGGACGTGAGCTCGTCGTGCTGGATGACCGCCTGGAACCTCGCTTCAGGCTGGTCCTGGAAGGGTCGGAGGTGGTCGCGAGCCGGATTCGGGGCGATTCGCTCTGTGTGGCGGACGAGAAGGGAAGGGTGGGCGTGTTCGATCTGGAGCACGGGATCGCGCTGAGCAGTCTGCGTCCTACGTGAGCCTGGGCTCGGATGGGACCTCCGACGCGCCGGGCGCCGCGGTGGTGACGATCATGCCGGGCTTCTTCCCGAAGCGTCGCTCGTAGCGCGCCGAGACAGCGGTTGCGACCTCCTCCAGCGCATTCCGCGCGACGAGCGCGATCGCACAGCCTCCGAACCCGCCGCCGGTCATCCTCGCGCCCACCACGCCAGGATGCGCCGACGCTTCGTAGACCAGAAGGTCCAGCTCGGGGCAGCTCACCTCGTAGTCGTCTCGAAGCGAATCGTGGGAGGCGCGCATCAGCACGCCGAACCGATCGAACGCACCGGAGCGGAGCGCGTCGACCGCGGCCAGCGTGCGCGCGTTCTCGTAGACGACGTGGCGACAACGCCGTCGGATGCTCTCCGGAAGCGCGCTCGCGCACCGGTCGAATGCCTCGGGTGTCACGTCGCGCAGCGCGCGCACGCCCGGGATGTCGCGGCTCAAGAGCCGCACGCCCTCTTCGCACTCGGCGCGGCGCTGGTTGTACTCGGACGAAGCGAGCTGGTGCTTCACGCCCGTGTCGAGGACGAGCAGCGCGTGATCCTTGAAGGGGAGGGGAATCGCCGTCGCTTCCAGCGTTCGGCAGTCGATGAGCAGCGCGTGGTCGGCCAGCGCCCTCGCGCTGATGAACTGATCCATGATCCCGCACTTCGTCCCGACGTATCGGTGCTCCGCCCGCTGCCCCGCGAGCGCGAGCCGCGTGCGATCGATTTCATTCGAGACGAGCGACAGAAGCGCCAGCCCGACCGACATCTCCAGCGCGGCAGAAGATGACAGTCCCGCGCCCAGGGGGACGTCGCTTGCGATCACCAGGTTCGCTCCGCGGAGCCGGACGCCGTCCGCTTCGAGCTCTCGCGCCACGCCCTCGACGTACGACCACCACTTGCCCGCGAGTGGACGCGGTGTGTCGTCGAGGTCGATCTCTCCCGCATCATCCAGGTCCAGCGACATCACCGCGATTCGTCGACCCGATCGAGCGGCGGCTGCGACCCAGGTGCTTCGGTCGATCGCCATCGGCAACACGAACCCGTCGTTGTAGTCCGTGTGTTCGCCGATCAGGTTCACCCGCCCCGGGGCCCGGAAGATCCTCGGGGACGCGTCGGAGCCGTACCGGGCCTCGAAGTGCTCCCGAACCTGCTTCATCGTGGGGTGATTGATCACGTCTCATCCGGCGCGAAGAGGTGGCGCTCCGTCGCGACGCGTTTGAAGTAGTTGCAGGCCGGCGTCGGTCGACGCTCCAGGGTGTCGAAGTCGACATGATACAGCCCGAACCGCGGGCCCCAACCGTCGAGCCACTCGAAGTTGTCCATCAGGGACCAGTAGAGATAGCCGCGCACGTCGGCGCCCTTGTCCGTCGCGTCGAGCAGCTGCTGCCAGTGGTTGTGGAGGAATTGGGTGCGCCGGGTCCCCTCGCGGTCGTCGATGCCGTTCTCGGTGATCCACACCGGCAGCCCGAACTCGCGGTGCGCTTCGAGAATCATCTGGGAGAACCCTTCGGGGTAGTCCTCCCAACCGATGTGGGTCAGTCCGCGCTTGTGCACGTCGCGATACCGGAAGTCGACGAAGGGCGGTCGTGTGACGAACCTCAGGTGCGCGCGGGTGTAGTAGTTGAGCCCGACGAAGTCGATCGAGTCCTTTGCCCCGGGGATCCTCTCACGTGTCGTGGCGAGCCCGGGCATGAAGATGCGCAGCTCTCCCTCGGTGAGGGCCCTCAGGAAGGCGTAGTTGTAGTTCTCCGAGGCGAGTCGGGTGAGCGCGCGATCGAGCGGGTTCCACCAGCGATCCGGCCGGAACACGAGCACGTTCTGGGTGGTGCCCATCTGGGTGCGACCGCACTCCGCGAGGATCTCCTCTCGCGCGGCCACGTGGCTCCGGGCGATGTTGGCCAGCGCCTGCATCGCCTTGCGGCCATCCCGGATACCCGGCGGGATGACGCCCTGGATGTAGCCGCCGAGCAGGAGCACCATCGGCTCGTTGAAGGTGACGACGATCGCGTCGAGCCCCCGGAGGATCTGCGCGCACACCTTCGCGTAGCGGCGGAAGACGCCGACGGACCCCGGCTCGTGCCAGGGCGTCTCCCGGTGGAACCACTTCGGGTGGGTGAAGTGGTGAAGGGTCACGATGGGGCGCACCCCGGTCGCTTTCATGCGCCTCAGCCGGGTGTGGTACTCGGCGATGGCGTTCTCGTCGAACTGGCCCCGGTTCGGCTCGATGCGGGCCCACTCCAGCGAGACCCGGAACGCATTGCACCCGACCTCCTTCGCGAGCTGGACGTCTTGATCAAAGAGGTTCCAGTGGTCGACGCTGCGTCCACAGCGTTGGTTGGGATCCTTGAGGCGGCCTGCCTGCTCCCACTCCGACCAGTCGTTCTCGATGTGGCCTTCCACCTGGTACGCCGCCGTCGCGACGCCGAATGTGAAGCTTTGCGGAAACACGCCCGACATGCCTGGAAACTAGGAATCGGACGTGGGCTCAGGAAGTGCTTCGCTCGGCAGGCAGTCTGCTTTGACATTTGTCACTTCGTGTAAGCGGACTTTCTTTCGAGGGATGGGTGTATTAGGCAGGGTCGCGGCTGGAGCCTGTCGTTCGGAGACGCTTGATGAAGCGAGTACTTCTCGGATCCATGCCCGTGGGGGGGGGGCACAATGCATTGCGTGACTCGTTCTTGACGGTCCTCAAGCACCAGGACCCTCGAGGCGGAGCGTTCCATCCCATCACGTTCAACAGCCAGGACACCCGGGTCCGGGCCTTCTACGAGTACTGCGTTCACCACGCGCCGTGGTCCCAGGGCCTCGTCTACCGCTTCGGCCGGGCGCGCTGGGGTGTGCGCGTGTTGGTCCCCTTGAACAGGGGACTGCTCGAAGAGGCGAAGGAAACCCTCGTCCGAGAGAGGCCGGACGTGGTCGTCTCCACCCACTTCCTGCTGTCGATGATGTTCGCCAGGGCCCGTAGGGAGCTGGGGCTGAACGTCTCCATCGTCAGCGCGATCCCCGACTATGGCGAGTTCCCGCTCATCTTCTGTCCGGACGCCGAAGACGTTCGCGCCGACTACTTCGTGGCCATGGAGCAATCCACGTACGACTGCCTGCTCAACGAGTACCAGGTGCCGCGGGAACAGGCGCACCTCTCGGGGTTTCTGCCGCGCCAGCCCTTCCTGGACGTGTCGAAGGCCTTCGGCAGTGAGGCCCGGTTCACTGGAGAGAAGAAGCGGCAGCTCTTCGAGCGTCTGAAAGCGGAGCGACCGGAGTTCGCCCACGCGGACCCCGACCTCCCGACCGTCATCTTCCTGGGGGGATCGGCCTGGACCGAGAAGGCGCTCCCCGTCATCGAGCGCCTGCTCGAGAACCCGGCATTCCTCGACCGGATCAATGTGGTCGTGGTCTGCGGAAACAACGAGGCGTTCGAGAACCTCCTTCGGGCGCGGGCCGGTCAGAACCCGAGCTTCTCCATCTTCGGCTTCGTCGACGCGAAGCTGATGGCGGAGCTGCAGTCCGTGGCCGACGTCCCCGTCCTGGGGAGCCTCGCGCCGGCATCCATGCAGGAGCTGCTGGAGACCCGCTGCGGGCCCCTGATGCTCTTCCACTACATCCCGGGTACGGAGGATGCGCACGTGGCGCACATCCGCGACCAGGAGATAGGCCTGTTCGAACCCGATCCGGACGCGATGCTCGACCTGCTGATGCAGGCGACCGGCTACAAGCAGGCGGGGGAGCGGATGGCGTCCCTGCTCCGAAGCTTCCCGGTGCGAGCTCAGGCCATCCGGAATGAGAACGTCACCCGGGCGCTGAAGTTCGGGAAGTTCCTCGCCCGGGTGGGACGGGTGGTTCCTCTGGCGCCGCTTCATGTGGATGCCCCCTCGCGCGATGTGGAGGCCCCCCCGCGCGCGGGCGCAGCACCTGGGAGCCTGATCAGCCGGCCTTGAGAGCGTCCTGTTCGCGCAGGCGGGCCACGTGCGCGTCGAACTCCTCTTCGGTCAGCTCCACGACCCAGTCGTCCTGGAGGATGACCCGATCCAGCAGGTCCATTCTCCGGACGAAGGTGCCCGTTTCGAGGTCGTACGCGAGCACCTCTATCCCGCCGTTGCTTCCGGCGACGACCTTCACGGGGCGGACATCGACCACGCAGTAGATGGGTAGATCGTCCATCGCTCTCCCCGTGGCGCCCCTCGCCATCGCCACCTCCACGTATTCTCGCGATCAGAAGCGAAATCTGGGAGACGACCGTCCGCCGTGTCGGAGTTTCGAGTCTAGAACTGGAAGTAGATGTACGGTCGCACCTCCGCCGTGGCGACTTGACGGATCGCCAGGCCCAGCGCGACGAGCGCCACCGCGCGGACGGGCACAGGCATCCGAACGAACGCGGTGCAGGTCCACTCCCAGACACGGTGAGGCAGTGCGTGCAGCGCCATCGCGGCCGCAATCGCGACCCACACCATCAGGCTCACGTTCGCCACCCCCGGCGTGAACTCCGCCAGCTTCCCGAACATGTCCCAGGCAGCGCCCATGTCCGCGGCGCGGAAGATGATGCGCGTCAGCACGACGATGGTGAAGGTGACCGCCCAGCCGCGTGCGGCGGCCATCCAGCTCGAGGTCTTCGGCCTGCCTCGCCACCACCACCACAACCGGGTGACGACCAGGCCGATGCCGTGGACGGCGCCCCAGACGGCAAAGCGCCAGTCCGCGCCGTGCCACAGGCCGCCGAGGACCATGACCGCCATCAGGTTGAAGAGCACGCGCGGCCGTGAGACGCGGTTCCCGCCGAGCGGGATGTACAGGTAGTCGCGGAGCCAGGTGGAGAGACTGATGTGCCAGCGGTTCCAGAACTCGAACAGGTTCTTCGCGAGGTAGGGCTTGTTGAAGTTCTCCGGCAGCGGAAAGCCGAACAGCGCGGAGGCGCCGATGGCGATGTCCGAGTACGCGGAGAAGTCGTAGTAGAGCTGCAGCGTGTAGCCGAGCGCGGCGATGGCGCACTCCGCCGAGGTGTAGCGCGCCGGATCTCCGAACACCGGGTCCACGATGCCGGCGGCGATCACGTCGGCGATCACCAGCTTCTTCACGATCCCCGTCGCAATCCGGTACAGCCCTCGCGCGCCGTCGTCCGGATCCAGCCTGGGCACCGCGTCGAAGCGCTCGAGGAGATCCTTCGCGCGGACGATCGGGCCTGCGACGACCAGCGGAAAGAAGAGCAGATAGAGCATCTGCTGGAAGAACGAGTGCGTGGGCTCCACCTGACGGCGGTAGACGTCCACCGACAGGCTGATGGCCCGGAACACCACGAACGACAGGCCGATGGGGAGCAGCAAGCCCAGCGGTTCGTAGCGGACCGACAGGCCGACGTAGCCCAGGAGCTTCGCGCTCGTCGCGTAGAACAGGTCGGCGTACTTGAACACGCCCAGCACGCCCAGGTTCGACACCACCGAGACCGTGACGAGGAGCTTCCGGATTCCCGGGCGGTCGGACCAGCGCCCCATCCCGCGAATGCACAGCCAGTCGATGAGGCCGCACCAGAAGAAGACGATCAGCGGGAGCGGAGTGTATGCCGCGTAGAACAGCAGGCTCGCGATCATCAGCGTCCCGAGCCGCGCGGTCTTGTGCTCGCGCACCGCCCAGTACACGGCGAAGGACGCGATGAGGAAGGCGAGGAACGGGAGGCTGTGGAAGTACATCAGCGGCTCCGGTACGCGGCGAGGAGGTCGTCGACGAAGGCGAGCGCCAGCGCCTTGTAGCCTTCCCGGGTGAGGTGCACGCCGTCCGGATGTCCCAGCGGCGGAGACAGGGACTGCCAGCGCCGCATCGAGAAGGGGCCACCCATCGCCGCGCGGGACGACCAGAAGGCACAGCCTTCACGGGCGGCGATCTCGCGCACCGTCCGGAGCACCAGGTCGATCGACTCGGCAGGCGCCAGGCGGCCATCGTCGTTGTCGGCGATGCGATCCGTAGGACCGATGATGAGGCACTCCGCAGATGGCGACCCTTCGCGCAGTGTCTGCAACAGCGAGGTGTAGCGCTGGGCGTACTCGACGGCGTCGAGTTCGGGGTTCGCGCTCTCGTTGGTCCCGTAGAAGAGGACGTAGAGGTCGGCCCGGCGTTCGCGAAGCTGATCGCGGAAGACGGTCTTGTCGTAGTCGTCCGCGAGCACCGCGGTGGAGCCGGGCAAGCCGAGCGCGTCGTACACGATGCCGCCCCGTTCGACGTCCAGCGCGGCGCCGAACACCACGATCGGTCCGCCGCCCGCGTTGCTGACCTCGATCGTGTGCGACAGCCCCTTCACCGGGAAGGACCGGACCCGGGCACCCGTGGTCTGCTCGGCACCACTCGACAGGGTCGCCTGGAGCTCGCCGTCGATTCGGACCTCCATGCGGCCCATGTCAGGCGTCTCGAGGTAGTAGAGCGACAGGTGGGCGGGTTTATCTTCCGGCTCACGCTCCACGCCGAAGGAGACGGTCAGCTTCGCGCCCGGTTCGCCCACGGCACGGATGCCGGTGAGGCCCCACGGCTCGCCCGGCTCGCCCTCGCGCGCATCGGGGATCGTCCAGTCCCCCTCC